>CAZZLB010000022.1:0-17649 GCA_964654655.1 uncultured Rhodoferax sp.
GTTTTTTTCATTTGAAAATACCTAGTGAGTTAATGAAACAATTTCCGGAAATTGGCACTGCAGCTACACTGCAACGACCAAGCAAAAATGACTCGAGATCTTTCTGCTCAGCGGTTGATTATAAAGCAATAACCCGCTGAATTTACAGTCGGAATTCGACTGCAAGGCTTCATGCACTCCGTGCCAAACGCTTTTTGGCATCACGAGGGACAAAGACCTTCCCGCCATTGCCAGGCTTCACGCCCATCGGCTTGCCAAATACAGGCTTGCGCGGACCAAAATCCCCACGTGGCGCCGCGCTGTCGTTGCGCGCGCCAGCGAATCGATCGTTGAACCCACTCTTGCGTTCGTAGCTGAAGGCCTCACGGTTACCGGCGGCATTCCTGTCCGGAAAGCCACCACGGTTCGCACCGAATCCGGCCGGACGACCCGAGCCACCAAAATTGCGTTCCCGGTTCGGATGACCGACGCCACCGCCTCGGCCGTCGCGACCAGCAAAATTCGAGTTGGGACGCGAATCTATAAAACGCTGCTTCGGCTCCAGACCAGGAATCGTTTCGCCCTTGAATTGATGGTGGCTGTAGAACTCGATGTCCATGATCTTGCGGCGATCGCGAAATTCGGCGAAGGTCACAGCCAGACCGTCACGCCCAGCGCGCCCGGTACGGCCAATGCGGTGCGTATAGTCCTCGGCCTTCATGGGTAGGCCGAAATTGAATACATGACTGACTGTGGGTACATCGATACCGCGTGCCGCAACGTCTGTTGCCACGAGGATTTGCACCTGCCCTTGCCGCAGTGCCATCAGCCGACGGTTGCGCAAGCCCTGACTCAACGCACCGTGCAAGGCGACGGCTGAGAACCCCTCCTGTTGCAGATCATTGGCCAAACCATCACACTCAATTTGAGTACTGGCAAATACAATCGCTTGGTTGATGTTGCTGTCGCGCAACCAGTGATCCAGCAACTTGCGCTTGTGTTGCGCGTTGTCGGTCCAAAAAAGTTTCTGCTCGATGTTTTGGTGCTTCTCCTGCGGGCTGTCAATCTGCAGACGCTGGGGCTCACGCATCACGCGAGATGCGAGTTGCTGAATACGCGGTGCAAAAGTAGCGCTGAACATCATGGTCTGCTTGCGGGCCATGGTCAACTGGTTTATTTCGGCCAGGTCATCCGAAAAGCCCAGATCGAGCATCCGGTCCGCCTCGTCAACGACCAGAAACTGAACCTGGTCCAGTTTGATTTGTATGGACCGATGAAGATCGAGCAAGCGTCCCGGCGTGGCAACCACGAGATTGGCATTCTGCAGTTTGGCAATCTGTAACTGGTATGGCATGCCACCCACAATGTTGGCAATCCGCAGTCCACGGCAGTGTTGCACCAGATCGATGGCGTCATGTGCAACCTGTTGGGCCAGTTCTCGCGTTGGGCAGACGACCAGTGCGCCAGGTGCAGCAGCGGAAAAATTCCGCGGATTGGTGGGATTCTTGCGCTTGGCACGTTTCGGAGGAGCCTCACCCTTCGCGGCAGCTTGTGCCACCGCATGCTCAAAGTCCGCACGTTCCTTGGCCTCGGCCTGTGCCTGCTGTGTCAACAGCCTGTGCAACACCGGCAACAAGAAAGCAGCTGTCTTGCCGCTACCCGTTTGACTGGACACCATCAGATCGATAAAACGTGCGGATTGATCAGATGCAGCGTGACCTTGCATGGCCAAAGGAATCGTTTTCTGCTGCACCGTCGTCGGTTGAGTGAATCCCAGATCCTTCACTGCGTGAATCAACTCGGGTGCCAAGCCAAAAGTCAAGAACCCGTTGGGGACCAGATCTGCGTCTGTCAATGCCGCAGCGACTTTGTTCGGCACGTCAGCCGTTGAAATAGGGAAATTTTCGACAAGCGATGTATCGCCTGTCGCTTGAATAGCGTCAGTCATGAATTTACTCACACGCGAGGGTTGCAGGGTATGCAACTGCTCCGTCAATGGTTAAAAAACATCAACCATCAAACGGAACCTGTGCCAACTCAGAGAGAGTTAATCAGCACCCGGGGGTCCTTTTCTGCGAGATCTCAACAATGAAACCGCTTTGGACCCTGTGAATGAAGGAGATGTACAAATTGCACCGTTGTTTTCGGTACAGCTTTGGATTATCGCATAAATTCGGGTTTCTACCTAATGACCCAGATTGAGGAAGTGTTTGCGGTAGTGCTCAAGTTCATCAATTGATTCATGAACGTCGGCTAACGCAGTGTGGCGTTGCTGCTTCTTGAACGATGCATAAACGTCCGGGCGCCAGCGCTTGGACAACTCCTTGAGAGTGCTCACATCCAGGTTACGGTAGTGAAAAAAGGCTTCCAGTTTCGGCATATACCTGACCAGGAACCGTCGATCCTGCCCTACGCTATTGCCGCACATGGGAGAACTTTTCTTTGGTACATACTGTGCCAGAAATGAAATCAACCGGGTTTGCGCCTCTTCCTCTGTCACAGTTGACGTCTTCACCCTTTCGATCAGACCACTCCTGCCGTGTGTGCCCTTGTTCCATGCGTCCATCCCATCAAGTTGTTCAGTGCTTTGGTGGATCACCAAGACGGGACCTTCAGTGCGACAGTCGAGCGCAGGTCCGGTCACAACGACGGCAATTTCGATGATGCAATCGCGCTCCGGGTCAAGACCGGTCATTTCACAATCAAGCCAGATCAGGTTCTGATCGGATTTGCCAAGCGGCGCCTGGTGACCAGGAAGGTTCTGCGTATTCATGCTCTGAATTGTCGCCGATGGCCTAAACTTGGGCCCCATGCCTGATTCGCCCCCCCTTGACTCTTCTTCCTGGATTTTCACGGCTTTCTTTGCGTTGTCTTTGGTCGTTGCCACTGGGCTAAAGGTCTGGCTTAGTATCCGGCAGGCGCGATGCGTAGCACTGCACCGCAACGAAGTACCCAAGGCATTTGCCCAAAATGTGACCCTGTCAGTCCACCAGAAGGCTGCCGATTACACAGTCGCCAAGACCCGCACGGGACTGATGGAGCTGGCAATGGGTGTTATTGCACTTGTCGCATGGACACTGTTTGGGGGACTGTCAGCACTCAACTCTGCGCTGCTGCAGTGGCTGGACGGTGGCATGATCCAGCAAGTTGCGCTGTTGGCAAGTTTTGTCCTTGTCGGTGGCCTGCTCGAATTGCCTCTGGCGCTGTACCAAACCTTTGTTGTGGAAGAACGTTTTGGTTTCAACAAGATGACTCTTAAGCTTTGGCTCATCGACTTGAGCAAGTCATGCCTGATCGGCGCGCTGGTTGGCTTGCCAATCTCGGCCCTGATCTTGTGGCTAATGGGTGCAGCCGGAGATCAATGGTGGCTGTGGGCCTGGTGCGTATGGATGGGTTTCAACCTGTTGTTGCTGCTCATCTATCCCTCCTTCATTGCTCCGCTATTCAACAAGTTCACCCCTCTGGTCGACGAGTCGCTAAAGACCAGGGTCACAGCACTCATGCATCGTTGCGGTTTTGCGGCGAAAGGGCTATTTGTGATGGATGGCAGCAGACGCAGCGCCCACGCGAATGCGTATTTCACTGGATTTGGGGCGTCCAAGCGGGTTGTTTTCTACGACACGCTGCTGGCCAGACTTTCTGCTGCAGAAGTGGATGCGGTACTGGCGCATGAGTTGGGTCACTTCAGGCACAGGCATATTGGCAAGCGCATCGTGATGATGTTTGGCCTCAGTTTGATTTGTTTTTCGCTGGTCGGCTGGCTCGCAACCAAGGCCTGGTTCTATCAGGGACTGGGGGTCGAGCCCAACCTGAGCGCACCGAACGATGGTCTGGCACTGCTTCTTTTCGTATTAAGCCTTCCGGTATTTAGTTTCTTTCTGACACCCATCCTCGCCGCCTTGTCGCGGCAACACGAATTCGAAGCTGACGAATATGCGGTGGCGCAGACCACCGGACCCGACCTGTCCACCGCTCTCCTCAAGTTATACGAGGACAATGCCTCGACGCTGACGCCGGACCCGATCTACGCGCAGGTCTACTACTCGCACCCTCCGGCCTCTGAGCGCTTGGCACGGATTGCGTTACAGACCCGTTGATCACCAGATGGATCCCACACCACTGCACAATGGACTGATCGTTGCCGCCTATGGGCGCCATTTTCTGGTGGAAACTCCCGAGGGCGACCGTCTGATCTGCCACTCCCGTGGCAAGAAAAGCCAGGGACTGGTCGGTGACCGGATCCTCTGGCAAGCCACTGGCGACGAAGGTACAGTCGAAAAAATCAGGGTCCGAAAGAATGTGCTTTACCGTCAGGATTCCATTCGCACCAAATCGTTTGCCGCAAACCTGGACCAAATATTGATCCTGATTGCAGCCACGCCCGAATTTTCCAGCAGTCAACTTTCACGCGCCCTGATTGCAGCCGAAGCCGAACACATCACCCCCATCATTGCCCTGAACAAGAGCGACCTGACCGAACCGTTCGCCCGTGCATGGGAATGGCTCATCCCCTACAGGCAGATGCATTACGGCGTATTGCCCTTGTCTCTCAAGCAGTCGCCCCAGGTGGATCGTCAGGAGCTATTGAGCTTGCTTGCAGGCAAGACGACGCTGGTGCTCGGCCCGTCCGGCGCAGGCAAGAGCACCTTGATCAATCTTCTGGCACCAGGAGCCCTGGCACAAACTCGCGAAATTTCGGGGGCATTGAACTCGGGCAAACACACCACCACCAGCACAACGTGGTACTGGGTGGACGAAGCCAAGACGACCGCCGTGATCGACTCACCGGGCTTTCAGGAATTTGGCTTGAACCACATTGACGCCGCTCAATTGGCGTCCTACATGCCGGACATCAAGCGCCACGCGTCGCACTGCAAGTTCTATAACTGTAGCCACATGCACGAACCCGGCTGCGGGGTTCTGGCCGCAGTCAAGTCAGACACCCACGCTGGCGAAATAAGCGCCAACCGCTACAAGATCTACAGTGACCTGCACACAGAACTAAGCCAACCGGAAAAATATTGAGAAAATCAACCTAATAGGTGTGCCAGTGTCAGGAGCGCAAGCAATAGCACCCACATGACGACAGTGCGCCAGACCAGACCCACAACAACGGCCAAATGGGCCAATTCAGGTACTTGCCCGTATAACTGGCCGCTTTGCCCGTCCACTGCCTGTAAACGAATATTCACTGCTCCGGAGGTCGCCGCCAGCACAACGCTGTCGTTGTCGCCCACGAAGCGCGGTTCATGAATGCGCCAGCAATCGATAGCATCCTCAAAACTCCCCACGACGGCAAAACTCAACGCAGTCACTCTGCTCGGTATCCAGTCGACCACAATCCATGCGTCATTGGCGGTCTGCCTCAAAGCTTCACTGACCGGCTGATGATGTGCCTGACTGGTATGGTGCCAGTAGCGGGATACAAATTCGGTCAGTCGGTAGAGAACAGCACCGGCCGGACCACAACCCAACGCAGTCAGCAATGTATACCACGTCAAAACACCAAACACATGACGATGGGCTGACAGTACCGAGTGTTCAATGACATGACGCACAATCTCGCTGCGCGGCAGTTCGCTCGCATCAATCTGCTGCCAAGTTGCCAGTAGTGTTCTGGCTCGATCCTCGTCGCCATCGGTCAATGCATCCCTGATCTGTGTGAAGTGGAAACTGAATTGTCTGAACCCAAGCGTTGCATAGAGTACAGCCACACTCCATACGATCGCGGCAAGCCATCCTAGCCAGGCATCAAGCGCCCAATGGATGACCATGACAAAAAGAGATGGTGCAAGGACCGAAAAACCCCAAGCCAACCAGCCGTGAAACGACTTTCCAGCATCGAAATTTCGCGAACTCCAGCGCACCCATGCGCGCAGACTTGCGTGCACTGAGTTGCCTCTGCTAAGGGGGCGAGCCTGCTCCAGAAGGAGGGCCACAAGCACAGAAATGAAGCTCATCGGAGCATCATAGCGGACATGGCTCGTCAGGCTGACAGCAGACGGTAGAAGTTGCGCAAGATGCCTGCAGTAGCGCCCCAGATAAATCGCTGCACCGACTTGTCCTGGTAGGGCATGGAAAACCATTCCCTTCGAACCCCTTCCCACTCGAAAGCGTGCCGCCGGTGGTGGGATGGGTCCATCAGGAACTCCAGCGGCACCTCAAACACCTCAGCTACTTCATACCCGTTCGGACTCAACGAGAAGCACGGGTGTACCATCGCAATGACCGGCGTAATGACGAATGCCGTTCCCGTAACGTAGTGCGGCAAGACGCCAAGAACATCCACCAGCGTCGGATCCAGTCCGATTTCCTCCTCGGCTTCTCGCAGCGCCGTGGCCGTCGCGTCGGCATCTTCCCTGTCGGCCTTGCCACCAGGAAAGGCAATTTGCCCTGAATGGTTTGAAAGGTGCTTTGTGCGTTCTGTCAACAGGACGGTCGGCTGTTCACGCATCACGATTGGGACCAGCACTGCCGCTTGAATTGGAGTTCGATCTGAAAACCTCTTCTCTGCCCATACTTCGGGCTCCCAAGCAGGGAGAACTGCAAACCTGCGGCGCAGGGCCGCTGGCTGCAGGATCTCCATTCCTACTGCCGGCAAATGTGAATCCACACCCAGCACCGGTACCTGAGACGGATCGAAGTTCGGTAACTTCGATAAGGGGATTTCGATAGAACTCGTCAAGATCAGATATCAAAAAAAAGCCGCCACAAGCACAAGCTGGGGCGGCATTTTAATGAAAAATTAGCTCTATTCAGCGACTGCCTTGCTGGCACTTTTCTTTGTCGACAGTTTTTCCTTGATGCGAGCCGACTTCCCGCTGCGATCCCGCAGATAGTAGAGCTTGGCGCGGCGGACATCACCGCGACGCTTGATCTCAATGCTGGCGATCAGTGGACTGTAAGTTTGGAAGGTACGCTCAACACCCTCGCCACTGGAAATCTTGCGAACGATAAAACCGCTGTTGAGACCGCGATTGCGTTTGGCAATCACAACCCCTTCATACGCCTGCAAACGCTTGCGGGTTCCTTCAACGACGTTGACGTTGACGATGACCGTGTCACCAGTGGAAAAATCAGGGATTGTTTTCCCGAGACGAGCAATTTCTTCCTGCTCAAGGATTTGAATCAAGTTCATCATGACCTCTTATGATCTTGGCAGCGCCAGTGTCCGGATTGACACAAAAGCCAGGTTGGCGACGCAACACAGCGGCCTGCCAGAGGATCTGTAAACGATCAATTATAGCTGGATTCGTATGGCACGGCACTATGGGATCAGGCGCCACGTGCGAGAAAGGCCTCGTCGTCCGCGCTCAGGTTTCCGGCGCAGCGAGCCTCGTCTATCAATTCCGGGCGAATAGCCACGGTCACTGTCAGACGTTGCTGACGCCGCCACAACTCAATCTGCTCGTGGTGGCCAGACAACAGCACCTCAGGCACGCCCACGCCAGACCAGACTTCCGGGCGTGTGTAGTGCGGGCAATCCAGCAAGCCGTCCAGGGCCGGACTAAAACTGTCCTGCTGATGACTGTCGGCCGTATTCAAAACGCCTTGTTGCAGGCGCGCGACCGCGTCCAGCAACGCCATGGCAGCGACTTCGCCGCCCGACAGCACGAAATCACCCAGGCTGATGTGTTCGGTCACATGGGCATCAATGAATCGCTGATCAATCCCCTCGTATCGTCCACATATCAGGACCGCCCCCTGACTCTGCGCCCATCGAGTCACCATGGAGTGATTCAATGGACGACCCGCCGGGGAAAACAGGACGACGGGAGGAACATCCGGGCGCTGCGACAGAATCTCTTTCAGACACAGTGTCAGGGGCTCTGCCATCATGATCATGCCAGGACCACCACCAAACGGTCGATCATCCACACGTCTGTAGTTTCCAGCGGCAAAATCTCGTGGATTGGCCAACTTGACATCGACCTGACCCGATTCGAATGCTCGGCGCGTGATGCCACCCTTCAGGAACGCACTAAACAATTCGGGGAACAGCGTAACAACATCAAAACGCATGAGATGCCATTCAATACTCTGGTTGCCAGTCAACAACCATACTTCGAGACGCTAGATCGACATCATCCACATAAACGGACACAAACGGTATCATCCGTTCTGTCTTTTTTCCACCCAGTTCGGATTCGATCACAAGAACGGTTTGCGCGCCAGTTGAAAGCAACTCAGTCACCGTACCGAGCGCCACACCTTCGCGGTTGATAACCGTCAGCCCGATCAAATCAACCCAGTAGTACTCATCTTCCCGTACGGTTGGAAAACTGCTTCTGGAAATAAAAATGCGGGCACCACGCAAGCGTTCTGCCGCGTCCCGATCATCAACTTCGCGCGCTGACGCCACAATCATGCCGGAATGCATCTTGGCTTGGGCAATAGCGAGTTTGGCGACGCCGGTAAAGGTCTTCGCCCCTCTTTCGGCTGGTATCAAGAACCATCGCTTGGACGAAAAAAGCGCCTCTGGATCGGCGCTATAGGGCAATACTCTGAACCAACCCTTGATGCCCCAGGCATCGCTGATACGCCCGACTTCGATCGCATCCGACGGCAGGTCGGCGGCTTCGAGGCCAGGCAACATCACAACAATTGCATCAAGCTGCTTTTTTTGCCGCTTGCGCTACCAAACGATCCACCGTTGGAGAGGCCTGCGCGCCAACGCTCTTCCAGTATGTCAGACGATCCTGCGCAATACGGATGCTTTCTTCAGTGGCAGTGGCGATCGGGTTATAAAAGCCGATGCGCTCAATGAAGCGTCCATCACGACGGGTACGCTTGTCAGCAACGACAATATTGAAGAACGGGCGAGCCTTAGCACCGCCACGGGCGAGTCGAATAACGACCATGGTATATCCTTTGGGTAGCGGAGTTTTATGTCCACCAGTAAATTGAGCACTTCAATCAGCGCTTGAGACACGCGACATGACCACCTGGCCAGCGACACGCTGAATAGTCGTTGATTATAACGTTATCAATATTTATGACCACCATCCGTCCCAGTCATCCGCAAGACATCCCCGAGATTGCTGCAATCTATGCCCACCATGTACTCGTTGGCACCGGTACTTTCGAAATTGAACCGCCTTCTCTCAACGATATAGCGGATCGGCGCGCCGACGTACTGTCCAAAGGTCTCCCATATCTGGTCGCTGTCGATGGCAAAAAGGTACTTGGCTTCGCCTACTGCAACTGGTTCAAGCCCCGACCAGCCTATCGATTTTCTGCCGAGGACTCGATCTATCTGGCGTCGAACGTTCAGGGGCAGGGTCTCGGCCGCGTGCTATTGACCGAACTTGCGGTGCAGGCCGAACGGGCCGGTGTTCGAAAACTGATTGCAGTTATTGGCGACTCCAACAATGCTGGATCGATTGCAGTCCATCGGTCGGTCGGGTTCAGCCCAGCAGGCGTTCTCAAATCCTGCGGCTGGAAATTCGACCGTTGGCTGGACGTCGTCCTGATGGATATGCCACTCGGTCCGGGTGACCGTTGTGCACCGCACTAGAAAATTTGCAAGCTGACCCAGTAAGCAATTGCAGCAACAAATGCGGTCGCCGGAATCGTCAAAATCCAGGCCCAGATAATATTTCCAGCGATGCCCCAGCGCACAGCACTGGCGCGCTGTGTAGCACCGACGCCAACAATAGCCCCCGTGATCGTGTGCGTTGTCGACACTGGAATCCCAAGAATTGCAGCCATAAAAAGCGTAATAGCACCGCCAGTTTCAGCGCAGAACCCGTGCACTGGCTTCAACTTGGTCAACCTTTGCCCCATCGTCTTGACGATGCGCCAACCACCAAACAGAGTCCCCATGGCAATCGCCGTATAGCAACTCAATACCACCCAGGTCGGTGGCGACTTGTCACTTGCCACGCTATAGCCCGTCGCGATCAACAACATCCAGACAATACCAATGGTTTTCTGTGCATCGTTACCCCCATGACCCAGACTGTAGGCACCTGCCGACACCAACTGAAAACGGCGAAACCAGCGATCCACCCGGCTCGGCGTGCTGCGCCGCAGAAGCCAGGACACAACTATCAGCATCAATGATCCCAGCAAGAATCCCATCAACGGCGAGACGAAAATGAAGACCACCGTCTTCAGTATGCTGGCGACCACCAGTGCGGACGCGCCTGCCTTCGAAATGACTGCTCCCACAATTCCGCCAATCAGTGCGTGCGACGAACTGCTGGGAATGCCGTAGTACCAGGTGATGAAATTCCAGCTGATGGCACCGACCAACGCGCCAAATACCACATTCACGTCAACGACACCCGGTTGGGCCAACCCTTTTCCAATCGTTGCCGCAACGCTCAGATGGAAAACGAATATCGCAATGAAGTTGAAAATCGCGGCAAAAAGTACCGCCTGCCCAGGTTTCAGGACACCGGTTGAAACGACGGTTGCAATCGAATTCGCCGCATCGTGAAAACCATTCATGAAATCGAAGGCGAGCGCCAGCAGCACGAGTAGCGCCACTACCCACAGCCCTACCTGAACGGATGCCATGACAGGCACGCCTCAGGAATTTTCGAGGACGATGCCCTCGATGACGTTGGCGACGTCTTCGCACTTGTCGGTAATGGTCTCAAGCAACTCGTAGATGGCTTTGAGCTTGATGACCTCCCGCACGTCCGGTTCTTCGCGAAAGAGCTTACTCATGGCGCTGCGCATAACACGATCAGCGTCAGACTCCAACTGATCAATCTCCTCGCAGGTCTTCAGCGCTGCGGCAGCCGTTGCCGGATCCGCAATCTTGGCGAGCATGGAGACAGCGTCGCGCACCCGTTCACAACATTTCACACTCAGATCAGTCAGTCGGGTTATGTCTTCCGTCATGTGATGCACGTCATACAAGGCCATGGTCTCGGCTGAATCCTGGATCAGGTCAGCGATATCGTCCATGGTGTTGATCAAGGTGTGAATCTGCTCCCTGTCAATAGGTGTGATGAAGGTTATGTGAATCCCCTTGTTGACATCGTGCGTGACCCGGTCGGCCGCGCGCTCGGCGTTATCGACATCCTGGTTGTATTTTTGACGAAGATGCTGGTCACTGTAATTGGCTACCAACTTGGAAAACGCCCTGGCAGCCTCGACGATGCGGTCGGCGTGCTGATTGAACATTTCGAAAAAATTGCCTTCCCGCGGCAACAGTTTGCCAAAAAACATGGCTGACTCCTGAAGGGCACACGTCAAAACTTTGACGACTTTATGACTGCGCGAAGTTTAACCGCCTGACCTCCCAATACAGACCCCAAAAGTCAAGTGATTCGAAAAATAAAGTACGCCGCACCGACCATGCACAAAGCGGCCCAAACGTAGTCCAATTTGAACGGTTCCTTGAGATAGAGCAAAGCAAGAAGGAAAATGCCCCACAAGAACTGTTGCGGGGCATTCTTTCAACATGCGTCCCGAATGGCTCGGAGACGTCGGCTATGAATCAGGCCGTTGTGTCGTCCTTGACACTGTTCGCGGCATCGGTGTAATCCTTGACCTTGTCGAAGTTCAGGTATTGATAGACCTTGTCACTGGCAGCCGTCAAGACGCCCATGTCAGCCATGTACTCCGCATTGGTCGGAAGACGCCCGAGTTTGGAGCAGATGGCAGCCAACTCGGCACTGCCAAGATAGACATAGCTGTTCTTACCCAATCGGTTAGGGAAATTGCGCGTAGAAGTAGAAAACACTGTGGCACCCTCTCGCACCTGCGCTTGGTTGCCCATGCACAAACTGCAACCCGGCATTTCCATGCGCGCACCGGCTGAGCCAAGAACGCCGTAGTGTCCTTCCTCGGTAAGTTGCCTGGCGTCCATCTTTGTCGGCGGGGCCATCCACAGCTTCACCGGAATATCACGCTTGCTCTCCAGCAATTTGCTGGCGGCCCGGAAGTGACCGATGTTGGTCATGCAGGAGCCAATAAAGACCTCATCAATCTTGGCTCCTGCCACTTCGGACAAAGTCTTGACATCATCCGGATCATTCGGGCAAGCGACGATTGGTTCGTGAATGTCGGCCAGGTCAATTTCAATAACGGCGGCATATTCAGCATCCGCATCGCCCTTGAGCAACTGAGGATCCTGCAGCCAGGCCTGCATTGCCTTGATACGACGATTCAAGGTACGCACGTCCGAATAGCCTGAAGCAATCATCCACTTCAACATCGTGATGTTGCTTGAGATGTATTCGATGATTGGCTCTTTGTTCAGATGCACAGTGCAGCCGCCAGCACTGCGCTCGGCCGAAGCATCACTGAGCTCAAAGGCCTGCTCGACTTTCAGGTCGGGCAGGCCCTCAATCTCAAGAATACGGCCTGAAAATATATTCTTTTTGCCTTGCTTGGCAACCGTCAGCAAACCAGCTTTGATGGCGTAAAGCGGTATCGCATTGACCAGATCGCGCAGGGTGATTCCAGCTTGCATCTTCCCCTTGAACCGCACCAGCACACTCTCAGGCATGTCAAGCGGCATCACGCCGGTAGCAGCACCGAATGCCACCAAACCAGAACCTGCCGGAAAACTGATACCAATGGGAAAACGGGTATGGCTGTCACCGCCAGTTCCAACCGTGTCGGGCAACAACATTCGGTTAAGCCAGCTGTGGATGATGCCGTCACCCGGACGCAAGGGAACACCACCACGCGTGCTCATGAATTCCGGCAGTTCATGATGCATTTTCACGTCCACCGGCTTGGGGTAGGCTGCAGTATGACAAAACGATTGCATGACCAGATCCGCACTGAACCCCAGGCACGCTAGATCCTTGAGTTCATCGCGAGTCATGGGGCCGGTTGTGTCCTGCGAACCGACGCTTGTCATCTTGGGCTCACAATAGGTGCCAGGCCGAACACCCTTGCCCTCCGGCAAGCCGCAGGCACGGCCAACCATCTTTTGAGCCAGCGTAAAGCCTTTGCCTGTATCTGCCGGGTTCTGAGGCAGTCGGAACAGGGTGCTCGCGGGCAAACCCAGCGCCTCGCGTGCCTTGGCCGTGAGACCCCGGCCGATGATCAGCGGAATGCGACCGCCAGCGCGCACTTCGTCAAACAAGACATCACTCTTGACCTTGAATTCAGCGATCACCTTGCCGTCTTTGAGTGCCCTGCCCTCATAGGGTCGAAGTTCCACCACATCGCCCATATTCATCTGGCTGACGTCGAGTTCAATCGGCAAGGCGCCCGAATCTTCCATCGTGTTATAAAAAATCGGCGCGATTTTTGAGCCCAGACAGACACCGCCAAATCGCTTGTTCGGAACGAATGGAATGTCTTCACCGGTGAACCACAGCACGGAGTTGGTCGCCGACTTGCGGGAAGATCCGGTACCCACGACATCGCCGACATAAGCCACCAGATTGCCTTTGGCTTTGAGGTCGGCAATGAACTTGACCGGACCACGCTTGCCGTCTTCCTCCGGCACGATACCGGGCCGCGCGTTCTTGTGCATCGCCAAGGCGTGCAGCGGAATGTCGGGACGACTGAAGGCGTCCGGTGCGGGCGACAAATCATCGGTATTGATCTCACCCTCGACCTTGAAAACGGTCAGAGTGATCGACTTGGCCACCTCAGGGCGAGACGTAAACCATTCAGCGTCAGCCCAGCTCCGCAAAACCGCTTTGGCATTTGCATTGTCTTTTTCTGCTTTTTCCTGGACGTCGTGAAACTGATCGAACATCAGCAAGGTCTTCTTCAACCCCTCAGCCGCGACAGTTCCCACGATCGGATCGTCAAGCAAATCGACCAGAGGACTAATGTTGTAGCCACCCAGCATCGTGCCAAGCAACTGCGTTGCCGTCTCGCGCGAGATCAGAGGACACTTTTCCGTTCCATGAGCCACAGCGGCAAGATAGCTCGCCTTCACTTTGGCGGCATCGTCAACACCAGCGGGTACGCGATGCGTAATCAAGTCAAGCAAGGTGGATTCTTCGCCCGGTGTTGGACTCTTCAACAACTCAATCAGCTCGCCTGTCTGACGGGCAGACAGGGGCAACGGTGGAATGCCCAGGGCTGCGCGTTCAGCGACGTGGACGCGATAGTTCTGCAACATGATTACTCCTTATCAAAATCAATAAAAACGGGTGAACCCCATGAACAGGGTCAATTTTCCAACTATTTGGCAGGTGTCGCCCGGGGCGAATCAAGAATGCTGGGTGGCGGATTGCTCTTCAACGCCGCAGCCACCTCCGCTTGATTGGGACTGACACATTCGTCAGCCAGTCTTTGACCCAGTTTTTGACTCATCAGCATGGACTTGTTGCCCAGCTGCAGCCACATCGCCCCAGCTCGGGGGTCTTCGAGACGGATGGCACCCGTACGGCTGCTAACCGGATGCATGCGAAAAGTCATGTTCTTGGTCCGAACCAAAAACATCCCGGGTCTTTTTTCACTAGGCGCGATGGTGACGGATGTCCCTAATTCGCAGGGGATCACTCCAACATGGACCAACTTCGCAAGTTCAAGCTCTTCGGCGGTCAAATTTACCTGAAGATCGTCGTCAATCGGCGTCACTTCTTCTACTGCCTTGAGTGCAGAGCGGCGTACGCCAGGTGTAAGCTTTGGTGGCACGCCAACTGCGTTGGTCTTGGGCGGCACGGGCTGCGCGACCTGAGGCAGTGCCACTGCAGGTACTGCGATGACCATCGCAAGGACAAGAACAGACTTCATGGCATCCCCAGAACTGGTGCGTTGACGGTCAACGCGCAACGACATGGCATTCAGACCACGTCCGGCAAACCCCGCGCCAAAAAAAACGCACAGCAGGCATCCAAGCCCGCTGCGCGACCATGCTTACCTAACAATTCTCGTTAGCCAACCAAGTGGGCAACACCGGCTTGCTCTTCTTGCAGTTCCTTCAAGGTCTTGTTGATGCATTCCTGGCTGAATGCGTCGATGGGCAAACCCTCGACCACTTTGTATTCACCACCTGCACAGGTCACTGCAAAACCGAACATCGTGTCCTTGGGTATGCCGTACTGTCCATCCGACGGAATCCCCATGGTGACCCACCTGCCATTGCTGCCCAGTGCCCAGTCACGCATATGGTCGATAGCAGCATTCGCGGCAGAAGCAGCTGAGGAAACACCTCGCGCCGCAATGATCGCTGCGCCGCGCTTGCCAACAGTCGGCAGGAAGGTATTAACGTTCCAGTCGTGGTCATTGATCATTTCCTTCACACTGGTGCCGTTGATGGTGGCAAAGCGGTAGTCAGCGTACATGGTCGGTGAATGATTGCCCCAAACTGCCATCTTCTCGATGTCCGCCACCGCCTTGCCCGTCTTGGCAGCCAACTGGCTCAGGGCACGGTTGTGGTCCAGGCGAAGCATGGCGGTGAAGTTCTTGCGCGGCAGATCAGGGGCACTCTTCATCGCGATATAGGCATTCGTATTGGCAGGGTTACCAACGACCAAAACCTTGACATCGCGGCTTGCTACCGCATTCAGCGCCTTGCCCTGCTCTGTGAAAATTGCACCGTTGACCGCCAGCAACTCGGCGCGCTCCATACCCGGTCCACGGGGCCGGGATCCGATCAGGAGGGCGTAATCGGCGTCTTTGAATGCTGTCATTGGGTCAGAATGTGCCTGCATCCCAACCAGCAAGGGAAACGCGCAGTCCTGTAGTTCCATCATCACACCCTGCAAAGCCGCCTGGGGTTTCTCCAGTGGAACTTCAAGCAGCTGAAGAATGACGGGTTGGTCCCTGCCCAACATCTCGCCAGAGGCGATGCGGAACAGGATGGCGTATCCAATTTGACCAGCAGCGCCGGTAACGGCGACGCGGACGGGCTTTTTGCTCATGGTGAGACTCCAGAGTTGTTGTGAAACCGGTTTCCGGGTAGCTCAAACGGGATGCTGAACCCCACAGAATGCGTCGCTAGTTTACTCTCGAAAGCCCTGGGTTCGAAATTTGTCTTATGTCTTATATAAGATAAAATGATACTCAATCGCGTCAAACCGCACGAGGTTGCACACACATGATCACATCACCCCTACCAGCCAGCGACACAGGCACAACAGCCAATGACAACGGGTCCTCGATCACGCCATCGTTCAGTCCGCTTTACCAGCAAATCAAGGGCATGATACTGAACAGCCTTCGACTCGGTGAATGGAAGCCAGGCGAGGTCATTCCCAGTGAAATGGAACTGGCAACACGCTTTCGTGTCAGTCAGGGTACAGTGCGAAAGGCGATCGATGATTTGGCGGCTGAACATCTGCTGGTACGCCGACAGGGAAAAGGCACGTTTGTCGCAACCCACGCAGAGCAGCAGGTGCAGTTCCGCTTCTTGAAACTTGTACCCAACAACGGCAATCCAGGAAGCGAAGGTCCAGCCCATCGGGACATCGTGCAATGTCGCCGCAGCAGCGCCAGCGCTGACGTTGCCCGCGCGCTCGCCTTGCGCACCGGGGATGCAGTGCTACAGGCACGCCGTGTCCTGAGTTTTCTTGGCACGCCTGCCATTCTTGAGGACATCTGGCTACCGGCAGCGCCATTCAAGGGCCTTACCGCCGACCGACTGACGAACCACCAAGGGCCGATGTACGCCTTGTTTGAAACTGAATTCAATGTCCGCATGGTTCGGGCAGAGGAAAAAATACGCGCCGAACCTGCAACGCAAGGGCACGCCGAACTGCTGAAAATTGCGCTGGATACGCCCTTGCTCAGTGTCGAACGCATTGCCTACACCTACAAGGACGTGCCTATGGAACTGCGACGCGGCTACTACCGCACCGACACGCACTACTATCACAACCGATTGAGTTGAGTAAGCCTCGTGTAGTGCGCCAACCCTAGAATTTCAAGTCACCTTCCAAGTGACCGTGAAGCGGCACTCCAATGCAACATGGAATACAAAGCATGTCTGAACCAGTACCAAGCACAGCGACCAAGCGACCCGAGTTTCGCAACATTCACGCCTTCAGGGATCTGCCGGGTTATCGGTGGCCACCGGCTGCAGTCGTGTCCGGCATGCACCGTGCCAGCGGACTGATGATGTTCTTGCTGCTGCCCTTCATCATCTGGATGTTTGATAGCTCTATCTCATCCGAAATTTCATTTGCAAGATTCAGCTCAGCGTTCAATGTCGGGATGCTGGGCCTGCCTGGCCTGATCTGGAAACTGGTCGCACTGGCACTGATCTGGGCCTATCTGCATCACTTCCTTGCGGGTCTGCGCCACCTCTGGATGGATGCAAGTCATGCTGCCGCCAGCAAGGAGTTCGGCAAGCGTTCGGCAGTCATCGTCATTGCAATAAGTCTCGGTCTGACCCTTATGCTGGGCGCAAAGTTGTTTGGCATCTATTAAGGAAAGCACCATGTCCGTCAATTTTGGCTCCAAACGCCTCGTTGTAGGCGCACATTACGGTCTGCGCGACTGGTTGGCCCAGCGTGTGACTGCAGTGTTGATGACCCTTTTTACGCTGCTGATTCTGGCCCAGATCATCTTCAGCCATGGCCCGCTGGGCTACGACCAATGGGCAGGCATCTTTTCCCCTCAATGGATGAAGGCACTGACCTTCAGCGTCATCATCGCCCTTGCCTTTCACGCCTGGGTTGGCATGCGCGAAATCTGGATGGATTACATCAAACCCGTGAGTCTGCGACTTTTCCTGCAGGCCTTTACCCTGCTCTGGCTTGTTTCCTGCAGCGGATGGGCTATACAAGTCCT
>CAZZLB010000023.1:0-17567 GCA_964654655.1 uncultured Rhodoferax sp.
GGACACTGCGGACATGAACATCCCTTTGTTGGATGCAGTCAACCAATACGCTCCACCTGGAGCGTAGAGTGCTTTTCCGGTACTCACGAATAAAATTGCCGGGCATAACGATCCGCCAGACCGGATTACGTTCCCGGAAGATACTATTTGCGGCTGAGAAAGCACGTCTGCATTTGTGAACGAGACCGCACCGTATTGGGGGGTCTGGTTGTACCATGCGGTGACAACCCCATTACCAGACCCGACAAACGCAAGGAGTTCGGCCTCGTCAACCCACCCTCTATAAAACCAAATGTCTTTTTCAGAATTATCCGACGACCGTCTGACTCGGAGACAAGGGCCGCCATATGTCGGCACGGCTAGACGAACCGACACGACATAACTCGAATCGTACCCGATACCGCTGGGAGGGATGATAGGTGGCGTAAGGGGAACTCTGGATGCGAAAGGTTTCACTGCCCGGACCACGTTCGATAGCGCGGTGTTTTGCATGGTGCTTTTTGTCACGAACCCAAACAAGGGGGTCAACTGAACAGACACAATGTCCCCATGACGGGTAACAACATGACAACTCAGCGGACCCATTGGGTTCGTCAACGGGTTTATCACCTGCGAAGGAATCGAGTCAGGGTAGTTCTCCACGTTTCCGCCCGGTGTACTGTCGATGACCCCGCCAACAAGGTCGCCAATACCCAGCCCCCCGCGAAACATCTGCCCATCTGGGAGCCGGATAGCGACAAGTTCCCCGCTTGCGCCTTGCGTGAGCACATACATCACTGACTGGACAGTGAGCGAACTGTATCGGCTGCGAGATACGCTGATCCATGAGGTAGCAGTAGAGTCAGGTTGAGCGACTTGGAATGACCGGAGAATTGTCCGGGTTGTCGGACTGTACTCATACACCTTGCCGTCTTCGCATCGGATGTAATACAGTGCGTTGTACGAGATGCACCCTGCTTTCGGCGCTGAAGGCATAGGGAACGTGACTGGGACGATTTTGTACTTTGTAACACCGTCACTATGAACAATGACTTTCGTGTCCGGGCATAAGAACGCCCAGCCATAAACGTCGATTTCGGAGCAATCGCAACTCTCAAAAGCGCGTGCTCGTTGACCAAGAAGAACGTCCGGTATCCGTATCACGTTAGCGCCCCTTGTTCAACGAAGAACGAAAACGACTCAAGTTCAAACTGAGTTGTGCCGGTGAACCGGACTTGGAGATTGTCGGACATAACCATGACGGGCACCCGCCCGATGTCGTTCGTTGTACCTTTCGGGATCGTGAACCCGTCGAACACATCGCCACCGACTTCTGGATTCGTCGAGAACGAAACAGTGACGGGGCCAACTGCCACCTGTTGGAAAAACTTCCAATCCTTCAGGAAACCCTTCGCACCACCGTTGAGATACTGCGTCTGGACTTCCCAAACAAAGTCCGGTTCGTCTTCATAACTTGCGTCAAACGCATACACCATACTGGTGATCCGGTCTCTCAGATACAGGACACCGTCCAGTTCAGCGAAGGCTTCAACTTCAATGGATGATGGAATCTCGTAGGTTGTCCAGCCGTTCTGGTCATCATATGCCGTGAAGGCGTAGATCGTGTTCCCCTGAACGCAGAGGTACTGTTGCCGCCTTGGGGACCAGATCGCTTTCATCGTCGCTTCTTCGGGGGTCAAAAGAGCGGTCAGCGGTGCGATTGGTGCGCCGATGTCTGCGGAGTCTTTTGGCTGGCCGGTCGTCACCACGGCGCTGATCGTGCGGAAAGCACCGCCACCAAAATAGACGAGGTCGCCCTGGACGTTTGCGAGAGTGTCTGGTTGCGTGGTCCCAGATCCACCGATGTTGAACTTCAGCGACATCTTCGCAGGGTCGGGGTCGATAGCCCAGACTTGGCAAGCGCTCCTGAACATGACCACGAGGTCACCAGCGAACACGGACAGTCCGATGACTCGATAGTCCCCACCAACATTGTTCTGTGTTGGTAACCGGCCTGCGTCATCAACGGCTGCCCAATCGGTTGGGCCGAACTCGGTACTGCTGAAAAATACCTGCCCAGACGCGATGTCGGAGGCGAAGATTTTTTCTGCGGCAAGAACCAATGCCGGTCCTGGGGAGAACCCAACATCGACATATGTGCTTGGTGCAGCATACCACACTGTTCGCACTGCTCGGTTCGTGTTGTTTGGGATCGGAGTCGTTACCGTCACGATCCACTCATTGAACATGTTTTGTGTGACGCTCTGGATGATATATGACCCGCTTGACAACGGATCATTGACAATCTGAATCGTCGCCCCCACCCAATCTGCCGGCAACACCCCACCAGGAGGGTAGTTGTCCAAAAGGATTTGGTATTGCGATAACGGTGAAAGATCGGCTCCCACCGACGCAGCGTATTGCACCGACGGGATGAAATGGTGTTCATACGCAGGAACAGAAAGATTTCCGAGACTCGTCAAAGGCGACCGCAGGATGCACACATACGGTTGATTATCCCATGACGCAACACCTACGACTCGCTCGATAGTGTCCACCGTCGTCTTCTCAACAACGTCGTACATCACCCCGTCCGGTGCGAGCGGGACAGGGACATTGACTCGGTACGGGTACGCTGCACGAAGAACGCCTGCGACGACATAAAGACCGCGAGAGGTTGAGTCGAGTTGAAAAAGGGGGCGTAACTGATCCCGAGATTTCAGACCACCACCGCGTTTCAAATCTACGTTCTTTGCAACAAGAAGCGTCTTCTCGTCGGCAATCTCTCGATTGACGCGAAGGTCCAGACCTTTCCAACCGGTAATGCGTTGTTGCTTCACCAGGGGTTCCAATCATTCGTGTAGGGGCGAGTGTTTGGATACCGGCTGGCCAAGTACCAGTATCCAGGGCCGCCGACATCGTCAGACGCAATCGGGAACGCCATCGCCGGGCGTTGTTTGCCGCGCAACTGCGTCAGGTATGTCGAGTGAATCTGTTGCAAAAGACGAGTGTCTCTGGTCTGCGTGTGGTCGAGAATCTTGATCGTCGCCCGTTGGATCAGTGCTTCAGAGTCAACAGTCGCTCGATCTTCATTGGCGACCATTTCCGATGGCCCAGGCAGGGCTTCAATCGTGATGGTTGAATAGTTTGTGTCTGGGGGCGGAGTCATCTCCAAAACCCCTTCAATAATCCTGTAGAACTTTGGCTGACCGTTTGGGATCGACCAATCTGGATTGTGACCAAAGTTGTCTTTCACATCGGTTCGCTGGTCTTGGACCAAGTCGTACACCCGCCCATCAGACTTCGTGATGACAACGCGGGAGATTGTACCGAGACTGACGAGGCTTGCTGGGAGGTCATACTGATACTGACCTTCTACCAAGTTTTGAGACAGACGAGTCGTGATCCGGCACCAGTCAAACATCGTAAAGAGTTCGATATGGGAAGACCGGATCATCTCGTCAATCATCGCCAAAATACGAGAAGGGACAGACCCAGCCGTCGCCATTCCGGTGCGAATCAAGACAGATCGTCTGATTTCGTCAAGGGTTTTCGACAACGGCAGGGCCATGAGTCACCTCTCTTACTCAAACTTGATTTTGACAGACTCAAAGGGTTCAGAAGTTTCCGTTTCTTTGGCCCATATAGATACCGCCACATTTGAGTCTTGATGCCAGTACGATTTACACCCGAGTTTCGACAGTAAGTGCATCACAGATTCTATGGTTTTTAGTTCGATGTCGCCTTTCACTATTGATGGCATTTCGACAATCATAACTTCACGGTACGATTTTCTCGGCCCCTCTTCTGAGGGTTTAGGGCGGGTTGCGTGAATGATTTCCATAGGGTATCTCCTGGGATACGGGTGGTCGAAAGAACGGTCAACTAGACGCTATTCAAAAGTCGCGGAAACCGGCTCAGGTGCAGGGATAACTGCATCGGCCTTCGCGGCGCATGGTTTTCGTGTGGCTTTTTCTTTTGGCGTTGGGTCGGGGGCGGCGCCTGGTCGAGCGTTGATCGCTTCGATAACCGCCAGAGCGGTTCCGGGTGTGATGTTTGCTTTGGAACTGAGTTCCAGAACATCAGTCGGAATATCGCCAATGACAACGATTCCGAGCCGGTGCAGGGCTACGGCTGCCTCAGCCGGGAGGCCAACGTCGAGGAAGTCCTGCAACGCTTCAACAGATTTGTATTCCTTGATTTTCTTCGCCCGTGCGACCGCACGAGCGGCATCGGCGTTCAGGTCTTTGCGGATCACTGCCTCAAAGGCTTCATCGGTCGGGTAGAGTTTGACGAACAAGGCTTCACCACAGATCGCAGTGCAGACTCGACGTTCCTCATCGAACGTGGTGACGTTCAAGTACCGAATGTTGTCTGGGCAATCGTCCGGTAACTCCCGAACTTGAATGCCGTCGTCGCCATCCTTGAGACGACGCTCGATGCTCCACAAGGCTTTGTAGCAGGCTACTCGGTGCCGTGGGACCATCTTGGTGCATGACGTGCCGTTCTGGGCATTGATCGTCATTTCGATTTGGGGAAGTAACATAAAGGGTTCTCCTGGTTCCGTGGCATAATAATTCTCGCCAACAAAAAGCAAACCCCTGCACGGACACCGTGCAGGGGAACTTGCCAGGAACAAGTTTTTATCAAGCGGCGACAGTGACGACGGCGCTGGCGTTGGGGATCTCGGGGGCCAGGACGACTTTCGAGTCAATCGACAAGCGAATGACACGGGTGTCGGCGGGGTCCATCGGGGCCGAGAAGAACTTGTTCTTCGCGGTCGAGTAGGCCAGACGGAACGATTCATTGTCGATGAGGTAGGCGCGACGGGTCCAGGGGAAGGTGATCGAACCCTGGATCTGGTCCAGAACCTCAAAGGTGGGGTTGTGGATGATCGGGATGCCTTCAAAGTGCAGACCGGAGTCGGGGATACCGATGTCCAGTTTGCTCAAACCACCGTTGTCCAGCACGGTGACGGCGTTGGTGTACTGACTGCCGTTACCTGCGGCGAACTTCACATACCGGTCGATGAAGGCAGAACCGGCCATGATGAAGCCAATGCCGCTCTTACTGCGTCCACGACTACGCAGAGTCGCTTCACGACGGGCGCGAGTGAGGGCTTGACGCAGCGAACCACCAACACCGTAAGTGGCTTCAAGCCACAGGAAGTGTTGCAGGTTTTCGGGGTATTGGGCGCGGAGGCGTCCACCGATGGAACCTGAACTATAGTAACCATAGGCTTCGCCACTGCCGGCAGACATGCCAGGGGCATAGCCGAGGGGCAGGAATTGGTCGAGACCTTGGGGCAGTTTGGGGTTGCTGGAGTTGTCCTGCAAGAGCAACTGGTCTTCCTTGACATCATAGTTGTCCATGACGGACTCAATGATTTCTTGGACATAGTTGACCAGACGGACGCGATCAGATTCACTGTCCGATTTGGCAAAGTTCTTGCCACGGGGTTGGTTGGGCACCACGTTGAAACCCATGGCTTCCAGGTCGTCATGGACGAGCGAGAGACCCATGTGGACGTTGGACCAGGGAACCTGGAGATCCAAGTCGATGTCGGTTTCACTGAAGGTCAGGGCGTCCTTGCGTTCCCAACCTTGCAGGTCGAGAGTGGACTGACGCTTGTACTTGACGATGGGACCGTTCGCACCGGCCAAGGGATAACTGGTCTCGCGGCGGCGAATGTAAGACAACCAGGGCATTTGCTTCCGGTCGATCTTCTTGGGCGCGAGAGGGTTGACGATGCCTTCATAGGTCGCATAGGCGATCCGAGAGAGGACTTCTGCTGGGAATGAGATTGCCATGGGTGAGGCTCCTTGGGTTAGGCAGCCTCACCCCATGACAGGTTATGGCTGCTTATTGCCCCCAGATTTCTGGATCATTGAGTATCTTTTCCTTGACACTCGTCTTATTTGGCGCCGCCATCGTAGAAGAACGAAGACCAGTGGACTGAGGGGGTGTCCGCTTGGTGGCCGCCATTTCCCGCTGAACTTGAATCACCATCTGTTCGTAGTGGGCAGGCCGGTCAATGAGCGGCACGTTATTCGGCCCTAACGCTTGGATTCGTTTCACAACCTCGGCGTTCACTTTGTCGAAGTTTGGGATGGACGCGGCAAACCGTTGTTGTCTCTCATGGAGAGATTGCGCGACTGCGCTGGCCAACGGATCGGCCTGTCTCTGAGGTTGTGGTTGAGGGGTCTGCACAGGGGGCTGGTACTGAGCAGGCGGTGGCGGAGGCGTTTGCGGGGTTCGCCCAGCCATCTCCCTCTCTGCCAACTTTCGTGCCTTGGACTTAGCCAAGTCTTCGTCGATATTTAGGGCTTTCACGTCGTCACTGAAGACTTCTTTGTAGATTCTCTCAGCGACAGCATCAATGCCGGTATCGACTTGGGCCGGTGCGGGTTGTGGGGGTTTCCAGCCAAGATTTTGCAGGACTCCTGCCATTTCTTGGATTGCCTGGGGGTCTCCCATATTCGCACGCACACCAAGGGCGTTCCACCACGCCAACATCTCAGGGGACATGTTCCCCTCTTTTGCCATGTTGACCAGTGTAGAACCAAATGCGGCGTCTTTTTGGAACGCAGCAAGTCGTTCTCTCGCTTTGTCCATCCGTTTTCCCCACCGCTTCAGACGAGGATCGTTGCGGTCGAAGTCTTTCGGGTCACTCACCAAAACGTCTTCGTCGTCATCATCATCATCGACGACCTTCGGTTCTGGGTCTGCTTTTTCGGGGGTGCTTTCGGGCGTCAACCCAACAGGTGCGGGACTCTCTGCACTGTCCGCCTTCGGGGGCGTCGCCACCTTTTCAGGGGGCGGATCTTCCGGGGTTTTGCCGTCTGGCTCGAAAACGTCTTTGACCTTGTCGAGAACCGCCTGTGTGTCGAAAGTAGGCTGTTCCGTTGCAGTTGGTGCGGACTGCGGTGTTGCACCTTGTTCCACGGACGCGGGTGGAACTGTTTCGTCCTGGTCTGCCATGGTATGTCCTTCCTGGGGGACTTCAAGCCCTGCCGAGTGCGGGGCTATTGTTGGAGAGATTCAGCGGGTGAGTTGGGGATTTGGCTGGGGTCTGTGGGAGGGGGGCGGTTCGCCATTGGAGGTGCGCCGCCTTCTTGCCCACCGGCTGCCGCTTCGGCTTTTTGCTGCGCTGGAGACATCCCTGGGGCCGGTGGGGTTCCGCCCATCGGACCAGTCGGGAGTTGCGGCAGCATGAGGAAACGACGGAAGTCTTTGCGAACGCCCATCGCTGAGAACATCTCGCGCAAGACTTCGACCGCGTTGAGTTGGACCGGCATGCCGTTCACCATCATTGGCGTCTGTTGTGCCGCTGAGAGGGTCTGGAATGTCGAAGCGAAACCTTGCCACATCGCCATCTGGGCCTGGACTCCTGGCTTCTCAGAGATGCCACCACGGATCTGGACATTGATGTGTGTGTACATCTCTTCGACAGTGAGTTTCGGCCACACGGCTTCAACGCCACACAATTTCTTGATGTGTTCTTCGTCGAACACCTTGATCCCAATTTCAGCCCAGTATTGGTAAATATCGGTCACAAGTTTGTTGGCCTTGGCTTTCAAACTGTTCGATGACTGCGTCAGACCGCCATTGGCGATGGACGACTGCGTGGCCGTTATTCCAGACTCCGTAACACCCGCAGACGCCGCTGGGATTCCAGCCGCCATCTGTAAATCCCGTTCCGCAGGGCCAGTATTCGTGAGAGCCGGGTTGTAGGGGATGGTGGTCGATTCTTTGAAATACTTGCTGATCTCGTCCGGGTTGTCAAACTCAATGACCGCAAACGGAACACGACGACGGTACAACTCAATCGCTTCCTGAGACATGGAGTTCTTTGAGACGAAAATCGACGGCAGCGCAGCACGACGGTACTCCCGGTCCCAAGACCTGAACATGTTATACTCGTCTTGCAGATTGCGTTGAAGCGCAACGTCTGACAAGGGGAGAATCTGTCCAGACACACGGTTTTTGTAGTAGAAGAAGAACGGATACCAACGACGACCCACTGCTTGTGGAACTTCGTTGATGAGGAACTTCTTGATGCCGTTCATGAAAACGTAGCGCCGGCCATTCTGTTTGTGCCAGACCTCCCAAACCGCAAGATGTCCGTCAATCCACTGGCGCTCTAGGTCGGTCCGGTCTGTCGGATCAATAGTAAAATCATTGGCAGCGGTGGCGAAGGTTCCTACAACTTGGCCTTTGGTATTATACATTTCAGCAGAGGACAAGTCTTCCATGGACAACTGAAACTTGGCAACAACATCTTCGGGTCGCATAAATATACGGTGGGCAATCCAGGCTGCTTGGTGCCAGTTCTCAGGGCGGGTGAGCGACCAATCCCACCGGAGGTCTTCTGGCTGGACTTGGTCGACAACGAATCCGACATACTGTTCCAGTTCTGGCAGCCCGATCAAATCAATGGGTTCGCCATTGATGATCGCTTGCCGTTTCAAAGAACGTGGATCTTGTGGGTCTTGGACCATCTGCGTCTGGGTTACCGGCTGACCCGTACCTGGGTCGATCAGTGGTTGGCCGGTGTAGGGGTCGAGAACGGGGACTTGCTGCGGAACCATGACGGGCACCGCTTTGATCTGTTCCTCGATCTTTCCTGCGGCGAACGTCCGAAGGGTGTTTTCCAAGTCTCGCATCTCTTGGAATTGAGGTGAGTCATCTGTAAATGTTTTGACCTTGTACGCGCTTTGCAAAAACATGTACCGGGCGACATTGTCTTGCTGGTCTCCAAATCGGTTTTTTCCAATCGGATCTTTCATGAAGTCCGACTGGAGGGTGGTCTTCAAAACGCCAAAACCGTTGGTGCTCATGTCCTGAATCAGACCATCCAGATTCGGGCCGAGTTCGGACAGTGCGGTTTGCTGCTCCAAGAAGATCTCCATGGACTCAGCAAAACGCTCGGAAAAATCATCGACGATGCCACGGACTTTTCGAGCCGAAGCAACTTCTGGCTGGGGGTCGATAAGGCCCAGGTACGATTGAAGCGTTTGTTGGTTTCGCAGAACGATGTTGTTGATTACTGCATCGGCCTTGGCTGCGATCTTCCAGTCGATGGACACATATTTCCGGTCCAGGTCCATCTCGCGGAACGCGGCGAGAAGATACGGGGGCACATTCGTCATCTGGGTGAACTTGGCGATCAGCGCCTCGTCACCGTCTTCGATGGTCTTGGGAGCCGAAGGGCGGCCTTCTACGTTGGTTTTGGAGTCCCCTGGGCCACGATCCGCAATAGGATCTTCTTCAGCATACGGATCGTTCATTTTTTGCCCTTATGTCTTGCAATGATGTCCTTGGTTTTCGGGGATTGTTTGGCGCCTAGAGTCTCATTGAACTCTTTTTTCTCGTCTTCAGACATGTCGGACTTCCAGTCCTGCACACCTGCGACGACCTCTTTGACTGCGGTACGGGCGGCTAAGTACCTAGGCAGCAATACTGCAAGTGTTCCACCAATACCGGGAATCAGACCAAGCAACGGCATCAAGAGAGAAACCCAAGCGTTTGTAGGACTCGGAACTGGTTTGACTTCTGCGGGGTGAAAGATGGTTTCTGTCTTCTTGCCGGTGTCGTCCGTGGTTGTCGCTTTTCCATCAAGCGTGGCCAGGACGGGAATTGGTTTGTTTTCTGCATCTCGTTCGTTCGCCAAGCGAACCGGGATCGAGCATGCAGCGTAGAAAAAACAGCCCAGGAGAATGCTGATGACCCACATCCAAAAGACGGTGTGTCCTATTTTTGCGCCTTTTTGTTCAACGTCTTGCTGCCGCATTGTGCCTCCCACGCTCCTGAAATGTCGAACATGTCAGAGTCCACCTCTGGCATTGCGACATCTGGGGCGTCTCCACGACGCCCATTCTGGCAGTACCTTATCACCGCTGTCACCTCGGTCAACGCACGGAGACAAGCCCGACCGATTGATTGGAGTGACGAGATCATCTCTTTGGATTCTTGCAATCTGGCTTCCTGAAGCGCATCCACTTTCGCTTCCAGGGCAACTATCCTGTCCAGCATTTCTTTTCGTTCTGTATCGCCTTTTGTGATATACCGACGCAAGAGCCAACCCCCTCCGAGAACCGCCAATGCCGCTATGAAGGTTGCGATTCCCTTGTCGGCCCACTGGTTTAGGTCGATATTCATGGCGGCTCCAGCCCAAGAAAGACCCGCTCATGTCGAGCGGGTTCTGTTGCTTCCAAAAATACACCACCAAGGTTTGCGTGTTCTCAACAACCCGCGCCCCTTGGTGGTATAACACTCTATCAGCCGCAGAGGCGTGGCGCAATAGTGAAGGTTGCGGCAGCGGTCTGGGCAACGAGGAAGTCGTAGGAAGCGATTTCCTGTTCCATGCCGGCAGTCAGGGTGCCGATGGACACGATGTCTGCGGCCAGGGGCACGAAGACGACAATGAACTGGCCTGAGGTCTGGGCAGTGTAGAAATTGAGGGCGTCGCCAGTGCCGGCGCCATCAGCGACTTTCCACTGACCAGCGGAGGCCAGGGTGCCACCGTAGCCAAGACGTTCGCCAATGGTCCAGTTCCAGATTTCATTGATGTTTGGAACGATACCGACGATCACATCCGCGTAGGCTGCGCCAGTCGTCAGGGTGGCAGTCGTGGGCAGACCGGTCAAGCCGGCCAGGGCCAGCGTGGCGGCGGGGATGGTGTACGCTTTGCGAGTGGCGCCATCGCTATTGGCATCGGTGCTGATGACGAACAGACGACCCTTACGGGCAGTGGTCTTGTCACCAAAACCATAAACGTTGACACCGGTCAGGACAGCGGCGCCAGGGCTGGTGGCGCGGATTCGGCTGCCAGCGTTCCAGGGTTCTTTCTTGCCTGAGTAGATGAGACGGCCAGCACCGGTCGCGGCGATGGACTTGACGAGTTGGGTGGTCATTGAACCTGCGGCCATGGTATGTTCCTTTCAGGAAACGGGGTTTTGGGGCAGTTGAGTGGCATTCTAGTGAAGCAGGTCTGCAAATGCAAGGGCTGCCCCTAACTCGTGTATTTGCGGCCTGATCTTCTCGATTGCCGCCTCCGCATCTCTTCGAGAAGGGAAAACTCCGAGGGATATGGAAACTCGTATTTTGCTATCCGTCTGTTGTGGGCGCGACGATTCGGAAAAAGTAATCCGATCATATATGGTGGGTCGAAGAGAAGGACCAGCATCGCAAGCATTCCAGACAACACGATAGCCAGGAGGCGTGACCTGACTGTTTCGGCACTCCCACACCAGGGTTGGAATGTCGAGTCCACGGATGGGGTGGGTTTGGGTGTACCGCTTCCCATCGTGGTGGAGGGTGGCGGTACATCCATCATAAAACGTCCTTGGTCTATTTGGGTGTGGGTACTGCATGCCGTGCGTCTCGTTCCAGTTCGAGAATCCGCTGAGAGAGTTTGTTGATTGTTCTGTTCGCCATTTCGAGGGCATCGTCTTTTGGAGTCACTTCAACGAGGATCTCTTCACTGAATGCCATCGGAGGCCGGTATCTCGTCAGGAGGACAATCTCGTCTGCATTCGTTTCATTGATGTGGGCAATGGCTTTTTCTTTCGTCGTTGGCCATGCGAAGTATGTTCTGTCATCGTATCGTGGAAACGTCATTTTCTTTTCTCCTGGTATTCGTCACCATTGAGACGGGTGAAGGGGCAGACGTTTTTCGACGGGGGTTTTCCGGACGCGATGATCTTTCTCCAGACTTCGTCTTCTTCCTCTTCCGGTGTCAGTTTCTTCTTCGGTTTCTTTTTGTGCGGTGTACGGAGTTTATCAAGTGACATCGTGAGGTTCACCAAGGCGTCGATCCAGTCATCTTCTTGGTTCGTTGCACCGGGTTCAAAGTTGAGAAGTTGCGTCGTGACATCGAGACGGATTTCGTTGGTGTCTGGAAGTTTCACGGCGCCTGCTCTGAACCGGGCTTGGAGCGTGGCAGCGTGAACGTGTTTTGAATCGACGCGAGTGATTTCTTCAATGACGAAGTAGTTGCCGGTCTTCCTCTGCCGTGTCGTGATGAGGGGACGGAGGATGTTCTGAATCACACCTCGTTCCATCGCAACAAAGGAAAAGGGGTGTTGTTTGTACTTCTTGATGAGTGCGAACAGTTTATCCAGGGCTACGTCCACATTCATCCGCTCCCACACGAAGTCTGACCCGATCCACATGTCTCCGTCGTGGTCGATACCGACAGGGATGATTGCGGTTTTATCCGCTTGAGACTTGGTCGAGGTGGCGAAGTCACACCCGATGTACCAGACGAGGTCTTCCTTCTTCGGGAACGACTTAGCGGGGACGATGGCCTTGTCCAAGTCTTGTCGTGTGAAGAACCCACCAGTCTCATTTCTGGGTTGCTGTTGGAACAGTGCGAGCCACTTCCGTTCTTGCCCTGCACGGACGAGACGATCTCGTTCCTTTTCAAGCAGTTGACGCGAATACCACTCCGGTTGGAGGGCGTCTCCCTTTTTCCGGTTTGGTTCGTCTGTGGTAGCCAGGGCAGGAAATGACTTTCGAGTCCATGCGGAGGCATCGCTTTCTAAGATCCTACCAATGAAGTCTCGTGGATTCCATCTGGTGTGCATGGCGATGACCCCACCACCGGGCATCAAGCGGTTCATGGCGACACCGTTGAACCACTCCATGATCTTGTCCATCCGGTGCTCGGAGTCGGCCTGTTCTGCGGAAGTTAGCAAATCGTCACATAGGAGTAAGTTTGCGCCAACACCTACGATGTTCCCTTCACAACCGACGAGTTTCAGAGTCCCACCGGCAGTTGTTCGCATCGTGTCGATGGACTTCGAGTCGTCGCGGAGGGTGCAATTTGGAAACAGTGCTTTGAAAAGAGGGGACGACAAGATGTCTCTTATCGCCAGACCAAAACTGTCTGCGAGGGTTTGTGTACCGGACACGACAATGATGTCCCACTCAGGGTGCCGGCCCAAGACGAATGCAGGGAAACATCTGGTCGTCATCAGAGACTTGGAATGCCGTGGAGGTGCTTCCAACATCAGTCTCGGTGATTGTTGGTCTTGAATTGCTGGAATGAATGGGTTCAGTGCGTCTGCAATTTCCCGGTGGAACCAATTCAACTTCAGTTTTTTGTAGAAGAACGGAATGAACTCAATCAGATCCGATCTTGCGAGGACTCTCATGTCCTGGAGCGTGGACGCTGGGATCTTCCCCCAATCGTGGTTGACGCGGGTCAGGATGGCGTTGGAGAATGAGACCGGAGTGTTTGTCACCATTCTGGTGTCTCCGTTTCTTCGACGAGTTTGAAATCGACTTCCTTCTCCAGTCGCGCCCGTGCTGCGAGGACTTCGTCTGGTGCGAAGGCGATGTTGATGACCGTTTGCTCTTGGTGAAGGAGACCGAGTTTCTTCGCAGCGAGTTCATACCCTTTGAACGACGCATTGTAGTCACCGTCCGCCGCAGCGAGACGCGCCGTGGCGATGACTTCAGAAAGCCATTGGTCACCGTTCACCTTGGCCTGAGCCAGTGCCGGCGTGATTGTTCGCTCCCAAGCCTGCTGCATTGCCATGGCTGTCGCAACTGCGAGATCGTTCTTCATGCCGTGAGGGTAGCATGTGACCGATCATCGTCAATAGGTCTTTCTCTCGCTCCCGCGAAGCGCATGTACATCCTTTCCCAGACACAAACGCAACAGTTCATAAAAAATTGTCGCGCCTTTGTGCGAAGCACATGGCGTCATTCAAATGCAACAGTTCATAAAAAATTGTCTCGCCTTTGCGCGAAGCGCATGTACCTCCTTTCCCAGAAACAAACGCAACAGTTCATAAAAAATTGTCGCGCCCGAATGGGGCCCCACGTGAGTACATCATTCGCCGCCCACCCTCGAATAACCTCCCCCACCCCCTATCGAGCACCCGCCCCTGAGTAACCTCCACCATACTAGAACAAATGCAACAGTACAACATCACTGTTACAAATGCAACAGTATAACGTCACTGTTACAAATGCAACAATGTTTCAGAATGCGCCGGCCTGTTATATTCGTGTTATACTTGAACAAATGCAACACAGTGCAGCGGGGCGACTACAGACCGGTCCTGTTGCATTCGTTCTGTTGTTATTGTTCGGTGCGCGGACCTCGTGCGTGTACACTGCGTTTCAAAACGCTCCGGGCCCTAAGACCCCCCCCTACCTCCAGGGGTGTGGACAGCCTTTCTAATCACCGTTCGCTATAGCGACCCCCCTATCCTTTATAGTGATATAATATAATAATAATCTATAGGACTATAGTAACACAGAGGGCTATGCGCAGGGGGGGGTGTCTGAGGGCGCTGAGCGTTCTTGAGAGCACTACACACGCACGGTGTTGTAGGTGTTCGGTGTTGCTATTGACTTTTGACCACCGGACGGGATAATGCGAGTGTCTCACACACTGTTGTCTTCGGGCTCTGTTGCTCTTGACTTTTGACTCGTGGAGTGTTACTGTTGCATCCGTCAAGAGAGAAGAAAACATTTTACCACCAAGCCCCGGCTTTGCCGGGAGAAAGCGAGCATCCAATGCCACATCCTCAAGCGGTCTTAGCCGCGATCCTTGCGAAGCGAGGATCGGATCTAGGGCCCTATCAAATCGCCGTCTTGTGCGCCGACATTGCGCGCCTCGGCAAGACTGCCACACGCCACGCCGTTGCATGGTGCAACGGTGAGACATTCCCCGGACAACGGAAAGCCATGGAGCGCCTGCCGCAAGACGAGTATTCCAAGCGGTCCGCAGTGATCGAGCAAGCAATCGAAAGACAAGGCGAGCGGATCTCCACCGCCGCCGAAAGACTCAGACAACGCTTGGAACCCTTTGGTCTTGGCCTTTCTTGTTTTGGCGATCCGAGAGGCCACGTTGTCAAGATCTACGAATTGACCACCCCTGACCACACTCTGTGGTCTATCTGAAAAACCACCCATCTAACAAAGGAAAAAAACCATGGCCAAGAAGTCACAATCACAGATCATCGGCGAACAATTCGCCCAGGACGCTCTGAAAAACGGTGAAGCATCGTTTACAATCTTCTGGAAAAAGTCGAAAACCTGGGGATTGTGTCCCAGCGCACACTACCGAGGGGACCGCATGTCGAATGCCAGCGGATGCGGATTTGACAAGCAAAGCACGGTCCTAGATGAAGTCATGCGCTACCTAGTCCCTTCCATTCGACACACAGGAGGTGCTGGGAAACGTGCCACCATTGAAGCCGCCAGAGAACAAGGGTGGATTTTGTCTTGCGACTACAATGGGCGCACCGAGGAAGGGTGGTCTGTCAAGAAACTGGAAGGAGGTGCACAATGAACGCACCACAATTTACTGAAGGGTCCGAAGTCTTATCATGGGGCCGCCACGGCTCCCGATGCGCCAATTTTCGCTCTGGCGGATGCCGTTTCAGCGTCCCTATCTGGATCGGAAAAAAGTATAAAGCGATACCAAGAAAGTCCGATGGGGTTCTGACGTGGCGCCTTGTCCTCACTTTTGGCCCCTCCGTGTCGGGATCCAGAATCCCGAGGACAGTCACACGATACGTCCTGGAGCGAGCGAAAGAGACTGGAGAAACAATCCACCACGTCCAACATGGTCAAAGGGTCGCGCAATGATTCCCCCTCTATTCGATCGCCCAGACAAGACAGGATCCCACACGAGCGGTGTTCTGTTTCTTTCCGCCCCCTGCCGGGATTCTTACAAAAAAGCAATCCCGTTTCCCCAGGATAAAATTTATCCCATCCTTGTGCGTCAGTGGGAACGGATCGGCACACTAGGAGGCTTTCAACCTCGCCCCCTTCCTCGCATCCAATCCAACGGTCCAAGAGTGTGGGCAGAGTCTGTGTGTTTTCGTGCCCAGATATGGAAGGCCGCATCAAAAAAGGCAACGCATTGGATGCCAGACACAAGGGCGGCATTCTTTTTTGATCGAAAGGGTACAATCATTGCCATCGCAATGCCATACGTTGCGGGGGGTGAAAACCCTGCCGTTGTTCCTCAAGAGGAATATATAAGGCACGGACTGGACACGACGCCAGAGGATGCCCAAGAGCAGTTTTCTCTCGCATGGTCCAGATTCACTCCATGCGATCTATACCAGCAAGAAAAAACCGGGCACACGATCCTCGTGCCCATTGATTCCACTGTTGCCGATACTCTTGCCAGGAACCCCGAATATCGGTATTATTCCTCTGAAGGGTGGGAGAAAGTCACCCCCGTGGAGCATAAACTCACAAGGAATCCGGACCCTGTACAGATTCCCACAGGGCCCGCCAATACTCTGACACGTCTACAATGGAGACTTTCTCTGTGGTATCGCAATCACAAGGAACGCGCTGTTCGCCGTGCAAAGATGATGCCTTTGGAATCACTCAGGCGCATCCTGGCCGATGAAGACGCACGGAAAGCCTTTGGCCTAGACTTTTGTTTTATGGCAGAAAAGAGGTTGTCTGCATGACTTTCTCCAACGCAATCCCACAGTCCACAATAGATCATCTAGGGGGTTTCATATCAACATGCTGCAAGCGGTGCGGCATGCCACTGCCGCAAGAGTTGAAACCGGGAGGATTCTGCAACGAAGAGTGCGCCAAGGAATGGCAAGACAATGAGGATGATTGGGAAAGGCTACTCCCATGAGACAGACAACCTTGGAACCCATCAAAACAAAAAACGGAACCATTGTCGAAAGGTATCGACAAGACCGTTGGGCTTCATTTTCCATTTTCTATAGGGTGAAAGGGAACACGGGATCTTGGTCCCCCACACTCACCCTAGCAATACGAAAGGCCACGCCATGATCAAAACAATCCTGATATTCCTTGGCATCAGACGCCATCCCCTTCCACCGATCTACAAGAGTGCGGATTGGAAAGAACTAGCAAGGATCAACGCTCTCTTGGTTCAAGATCGGAAACACTTTCCCACGAGGTACACGACATGAAACCACAGATTCACTACCTCTTCCATGAAGATCCTGGCCATGGATGGCTAGAATGCCCACGGTATGTCTTGGACATACTCGGCATTGCCGACAAGGTATCGTCGTATTCACGCCAAAACGCCACAGGAGACATCGTTTTTCTTGAGGAAGATTGCGACTATTCCCTTTTCTGCGATGCCATGAAAGCAGGAAACCACCCATTCGCAGTGGCAAAAGTCCACCACAGGGGGGACGCACCGTGCAGACATTTCCCCTCATACTACCATGAAAGGATGAAACCATGACCAAAGACCTTCCACAAATCACGATCAAAACCGGACCCAATGCGGGGACGATCATCGATCGGTTCGTTGAACGTACCAACTGGAGTCTGCCCAGAATCTACTATCGTCGCGCTGGATTCTCTGGTCCATGGGCGATCACGCTTACTGCCGCACTTCGCCAGACCTATTGACTATATACAACAGTTTGTTAGTATTCACCTCCTGCCACCGAAAAACCCACAAGAATCACGTAGACCCTATGAAAATCACCCTTTCCTACGGATTGAAATTGCCGCTGCCCGGCATCCAATTCAGCAACAAGGAAGCCCACGCAACCGTCGAAGTCGAGGTCAAGACCCTCGACGAAACCCTTCCTCTCCGGCAAGCC
>CAZZLB010000024.1:0-16701 GCA_964654655.1 uncultured Rhodoferax sp.
CGCTGACCAACGCGGAGTGCTGGACGGGGTTGACGCTGGCCGTCAAGTACGGACTCGATCCTGCCGCCCGGGAAATCTATGTCATGCGGACGAAGGACCGCATCTGCTGCGCGATCGGGATTGACGGTTGGATCAAGATTCTGGACGCCACCGACGGATACGACGGCTTCGATCAGCACCTTGAATTCGACGGCGAAAAGCTGCTGTACGTCGAAACAACCATTTTCTCGACTCGCCGGGGCCACCCAACGAAGTACCGGGCGTACCAGAAGGAATACGGCGAGATGGGCGGATTCGTGGCAAAGAAGATGCCGTGGCACATGCTCCGCATCTTCTCCCTTCGCCATGCCGCCCGGCTGTTTGCTCCGATCGGCGGGAACGTGGTCACGGAAGAGGAAGCGAAGTGGCTGCAAGCCTACTCGCCGGATGACGAGGCCCCCAAGACCAAGAGCCTCAAGGAGAAGGTGAGTAAGGCCGCCGCGCAAATGACGGGAACCCCCGCAAACCTACCGGGGGAGTCTGAGGCATCGTCGCCTGAGACTACGGCCGGGGATGCAAGGGCTGCGTCCCCCGCCGGTTCCCAACGCCGGGATAGTGTCGCCGGCGACACGAAGCTAGAACGTGATTCGGGAGACGATGACGAGCCCGAGCCGTCGAGCCCTCAGGCCCGCCGTCTGGCCGCTCTGGCGAAGTGCCGGAGCCTCAAGGAGATTCGGGGCTGGTGGAAGTCATTCGAGGATGAGAGCAACGCCGGGATGATCAGCCAAGCGGAGAATATCGAGCTCGTCAACGCGGAACTGGCCCGCAAGTGCGAGATCGAAGGGAGGCTGATCCCATGATGAACCTTCAGACTATGCCGATGGGCGGTAACGTCCCGGTGGAGTGCGAGAAGGCCCTGCTGTACTCCATCTACCACCACCTGTTTCTATCACGCGAGGCACTGGACGAGTTCTTCCGGAAGGACTTGAAGGGCTACAACCTGGTCACGTCCAACCTGCGGAAGTGCCAGAGTGCCCTGGAATCGGCCGCGGAGAAGCTGGAACGCCTGTTGAACCTCCCAGACTGAAGGAAGCCACGATGGCCGGAGACTGGATCAAGGTCGAACACGTCACACCGGACAAGCCGGAGGTGATTGACATGTCCGAAGCACTCGGGATTGACCAGGACGCTGTGTTTGGAAAGCTGTGTAGGCTCTGGATTTGGGCCGATCAACAGAGTTTATGTGACGCTGCGAGCGTAACAGAAATGTTCGTAGATCGAAAAACTCGCGTCACTGGGTTCGCTAATGCAATGGCCCAAGCGGGGTGGCTTATCAGGAATGGTGATCGTTTTACCTTTCCAAACTTTGATCGCCACAACGGCCAAACCTGTAAGCAGCGAGCACTTACGTCAAAACGCATGGACAAAATGCGTTACGCTCGCAGCGTAACAAAAACGTCACCAGAGGGAGAGGGAGAGGGAGAGAAGAGTATGACCTCTTCTCTCCGAGACGAGACGGGACGAGCCGAGACCCCGATTTGCGAATTTGACTGGGGGGAAGCAAGGATTCTGGCAAAGCGGTTTACGGGCTTGGGCCTCGCCTCCAAGCCCCAAGACAAGAGCCTGGTCTTGAAGACTTCCGCCCTCGCTTGTCAGGGAAGGATTCCCCGGGACTGGCTGGAAACCGCCGTCGAGGCAATCAAGGCCAAGCCCCGCAAGAATCCAGGAGCGTATTTGACCGCACTACTCAAAACCAAGGCCAAGGAAGCTGGCCTAGATTACCGCCGTCTGCTGGCCGAAACACCGGAGCCGCCGCAATGAGTGAAATTAAATGCGTCCGCTGTGGCAAGTCCAAGCACGTCTGCACCTCTGGCACAACGCCGCACGCCTGGTACTGCCGTGACTGCGATGTTGAGTTCGAGCCGGAAGACGACGGCCGGTTCGGATACGGTGATCCGGCCCGCCTGGTCGCAAACCGCGAAGTTTACGATCTGGCCGCCAAGCAGAGACGGAGGGCAAGGAGATGAAACTTTCCGATCGAATCATGGCCGATCGCGGGGCCTGTTCGTACGGCCAAGCGTGGTTTCGCTACCTGATCAATCTCGGCGTCGGAGAGGAAATTGAGATCGGTTTTTATGAAGCGGTTCCGCTGCTGATTGAGGCTCGAAGTAAGTTTCGCAATCCTGAATTTCGACGCTATATCAACTGGATCGAAAGGCAATTGAGGGAAGAGCTATGACGGGCGTTATCGGAGGATTCACGCATAGCGTAGGCCAAGACGTTGCCGAGCATCCGGAGCTATATCGAGAAACTCGGGACGGGCCGCAACTGCTGTATCTGACCGCCCTGTTCGCTTTGGGGTTCCTGGAAGAAATCAAACGCGAGTGCTGCCACGTCGACCGGAGCCTTTGGGTTGACGAGCCGGCCGCCCACGGTCGAATTCGCGTCCACTGTCGAGAGTGTGAAGGATTCATCGGTTTCAAAAGGATTGACAATGCCTGATCTGTTTTCCAAACACGATTCCGCCCGCGTGGCTATTCGCCTGCCATTGCCGCCGTCGGCCAACCACCATTGGCGCATGTTCGTGATTCAGAAGGCCCCTCGGATGATTCTCAGTGCCGCCGGCCGAGAGTATATCCAGGCCGTGGCCCGCTGCTGGAATAGCTCCCGGAGTGCAACGCCGTGGGAGCCGTTGACCGGCCCGCTCAAAGTCACCGCCACGATTCACTATCTTGATCGGCGGAAGATTGATTTGGACAACCGGATGAAGCCTCTGCTTGACGCACTAACGAAATGCGGGGCATGGGGCGATGATTCGCAAATCGACGAGTTACATGTTTTTCGTGGCCCGGTTGCGCCTCCGGCCGGGTTCTGCGATGTTACCATAGAGGCAATTACCCCCTGAAAGGAAGCCCATCATGGCGAAAGCCGCCCAAACCCTGATCCCCGGCACGACTGCCGACGTTCCCGAGAGCGTCCAAGATGCCGCCGACAAGTACCTGAAGCAAAAGCTGATCAATCAGAAATCCCGCGAGCAAATGAACGGAGCGTTAGAATCGCTCATTCACGAAATGCGGGAAGCCGATGTAACTGAAATGCTGATTGACGACGGGGACAAACGGCTGATCCTCGACAGCAAGGACTGCATCAAAATCCAGGCCCGCAAGAAGGACGAGAAAGAGGATTGAAATGTTTTACGTCTATGCTCTGGTGGCGTTCTTAATCCTGCTGATCATTGTGCATTTCATTTGGGCCTGCTGGTCGCTGGCTAAGATCGCCGGAGTGCTGGAGTCGATGTACAAAAGACGCTCAATCTAGCTCCGTATCGGAGATGAGCCAAATCTGCAACAGCCAGGAAGAGCTAACCGATTGCGTATGAATCACGCGATTCTCTGGAATGAAGATGGGGAGGTAGGCCGGGCTGCGGTTCGGCCCCCACCCCATTTTCCAGACTTCCTTGCCCTTCGAGCCGGCCGCCGCCAATCGGGCGTAGTCCTGCGGAATCGAGTTGGTGTAGATGAAGGGGCCGCCGCTCTTGAACAGGATCGCAACCTTGGCCCCGCCTACGATCGTCTCGAATCGCTTCCAGGCTGCGATAAACTCCTCCGTTGCCGCCGCCTTTTGCTCTTTCGACCAGGTTCCCGAGGCCGCCGCCATGTATCCCCGCTGGCGTAGAATCTCGTCGAACTGGCCGCGGGCCTCGGAGAGACTGGCCGGAGCACCACCGCCGCGAATCCCGAGCTTGCCCTGTCTGTCCCGCTGCTGAAGCTGCCAATCGCTCTTGAGCGTTTCGGCCTGCCGCTTCTCAATGACGAGCTCGATCTGGGCAAGAAGGTCTTCCGCCGATTTGGGCGGTTGAACCCGAAGAGCGTCGATGTTGAACCTGTCGCCGGCCATTTCATCCCACCTTATGCACTTCGAGCGTACCTTCCTTCACATAGCAGTCCGGAGGGTTCGGCGAGCCAAACGCCGCCCCCTGCATTTTGATTTTGTCCCCAACCTCAATTTCTATGTAGCCGACCGTGGTGACGTGAGAATAGCCGCGGATCGGCTGCCAATCGGTAGTTCCGTTTGGATCGGGATGAATATGATTTCCTCCGGCTGGTCCGACCTGTTGGATAGCTCCGCCACGATCTCGAACAATCTTCACGAAGATGTTTCCCTCGAAGTTGGCGGCCGTCAGATACTCGACAGAAATTCGCACATCGCACCGATACACGCCTGCACCGGCGAACGTCATAACTCCGGCTGCGATGGTAATGTCCGCCGTGCCTTTGTCTTTTGTTCCCGTCAGCGTGGCGTATGCGCTTCCGAGTACCTGCTGATATGCCAACAGGCTAGCGTATGACGCCCCGCCGCTGACGAGTGGTTCCCAGTGCCCATCCGTCGCGTCTTCCGGCTGCCAGACCGTAACGTAGCTGGCAGCCGCGAGAGTGCCGGAGAGAAGGCTGCAGGGGTCTCGAAGGAAGAGGGCCGACTCGGGAACCTGGTGGGAGATTACGCCATCCGTGGCCCCGCTGGATTCCATGCCCCAGTGAGCCGGGTAGCCGAAAGAGGTTCCGCCGGCCGCCCAATCGGACGCCAGCTTGATCCGCTCGATTCGGATTTTCTGCCCGCGTCCGTCTGCTGCCTGCGGGGCGTTTCGGAATGGTGGGGCAAGATCGGCCGGTAAGAATCGAGGGTCTGTCATTGCTGGCGATAATGGCCTGCCCGGAAGGGAGCGTTTCCGAGCACGTTGGTAAGGTCTGTCCAATTCGGGATGATGTTCCCGTCGCCCTGAGTCACGTCCTGATCGTGGAGGTACAGGGGATGATTCGTGCCAAAGAAATTGAAGAGGCCGGAGTTCCAGCAGACGGGATAGTAACAGGCCCTGGTCACGCTCCCGAGGTCCAAGGGGTTGTCCGCGAATCCAACCCGAGGGGCTGCATAGGCCCAATTCCAGCCAACGTATCCCTTCTTGAAGCTGCCGTCGCCGAATCCCGTCTTTGGTTCCCAGTATTCATCCCAGAGCCGACGGATGAGAAACTTCAGCCGGAGATCCCAGTAGACGTTTCCGTCGGGGGCCCGCCGCTGCATCACGTCGGGCGTTTCCATGCGGACGGTACCGGGCGGGAATCGGTCCCCGCCGATCTTCATCTCAAACTTGTTGAGCTTGTTGGAGAAGGCCGCGATGGTGTACTGAGGCAGGAAGGGAATCATCAAACGCCGAACGGAGAACCGCCACACCACTTCCGACAAGGGGAACGTGTCATTCAAGCCGAAGTGGAGTTGAGACGAGCCGGCCGGAGCCAGGGGGTTGCTCGACGGCGAGAACAGCCAGAGCGTTCTACCCGTTGCCGTGGTGAGCGTGAGCGGTTCCCATTGCGGGTCAACGAAATCGAACGGATCGGCGTTCTCCCCCGGGCCGTAGATGCTCGACAGGCCGGGCTGGAAGATGAGCGGTACATAGGTGGCCGTGATCCTCGCTCCGCAACGGCCGCGAGATTGAAACTCGCCGATCTCTAGCGATTCCTCGGTGTTGACGATTTGAGATTCAGCTTTAAATTCGTTTTGGTTCGCGTCTGCAATCCCGCCGGCCGCAATCTCTGCGGGGGTTAGGTTATGGATGAGTTCCGCTGCATCGTAGTCGTCAACGCGATTCAGGGCCGCCTGGATGCTGTCAAACTGGACGTTAAACTTTCCATACTTCTGATCGGCCGCCCCGGCGTTGAAGTTCATATCCCGGCTGGATCGGGACGAAGCCGGATGCATCGGTTCTACTTGAACGTCCGAGCAATAGAACCAGGGATACAGGGGGTCCGCGTGGGGCTTGGCCCGTTCCCACCGATTGCCCCCCGCGTCATAGACCGTGCCCTTGAGGGCCGTACAGACTCGCTTGTGGGCCGTGTACGGTTCGCAGTAGATGCTCCGGACGATCCGGCCGCCGCCATCCGAATCGAAATGCTCGACTCTGCCGAGATGCTGTAGCGTCCGTACTTTGGCGTTCAGGGCTTGCATTACATGCGACTCCTAAGACCGGACACACGATTGAGGGCCGCCAGCATGGCCTGGGGGATGGCGTTGTCCGCCTGTTCGCTGGCCTGCCCACCGCTGCCGATCATGTACTGACTGATTGAGCCGACAGGGGTAGCCGCCTTCCGGGCCGCGTTGGCAATCGCCAGTCCGCCGGCCACGGCCGCCGCCGCCCCGCCGGCCGCACCCAAGGCCGACATCCCCGCCTGTACGGGCTGGCCGGCAGGATCGCTTCCCTTGGGCTTGGTGACCGCCGGGGCTTCCGGTGGTGGAAGCGGAACCTCGGGGGCAAGCGGTTCCTCGGGGAGCGGGGGCCCGCTGGCCTGGGCCTGCGCCTCGTCCAAGAGACTTCCAAAGGTCTGATCCCCCGGCGTGGGCGTGCCCTTCTTCCCCTCGCTCATGTAGAGCTTCCAGGCGTCGTTTCCTTCCAGGCCCTTGTACTTGAACATTTAGCCGTAGGGGTGAAGGGTTAGCCAGGCGTTGTAAGCACCTGCCAGGGTGGCCGGGTCAAGCGGATCGCCTTCCTCGGGGAGCAGGAAGACGTGACTGTTTGCCGTGCCAGATAGGCGTTGACGTACTCGCCGCTTGTCGCCCGCGTCAACGGCCGGGCTGAGTGACGCCAGCTTGAGCCGTGGTACCCAGTAGTACCGAGGCCGAACCGAGCCGGGCGGGGAGCCAAGCCGGAACCAGGCTTGCACGTCGGTCGCCTTCCACGGTGACGCAACTGAGGGAACCTGGAAAAGCAGATTCGGTTGAATCCGCAAGTCGGTTACGATCTCACACTCCCATGCGATGGCGTAGCCCGTCCGCCGGCTGCTGGTTGCCCCGAGCATTCCGCCCTTGGCTATCGGCGACTCGCCGAATCCCTCCGCGATGCTCCAATGAACAACGTCTACAAGCCGGGTGACTACCGGCGATTCGAGCGTCCCGAAGATCAGGTAGCCGCCCTCCCCGAGTGCCGGAAGTCCCGAAACGGGGGCCGCCCAATCTGAGATCGGCTGGGGAGGAGTGAGCGGGGCTGTAGCGTCGGGGAAGGGCATTGGCTACCACGTCCAGCCGCGGGTGATGCAGTGGGCAATGTACCGGTCGAGCTTGGCTTGCTCGTTCAGAGTTCCGCCCATTGCGAACAGGGGAGCGTTGCCGATGATGTCGATTCGGGCCCGGACTTTCTTCTTGCCCCCCGCGTCAATCTCTGTCTGGTGGGCAGTGACTTTTGCCGACGGGGAGAAAAAGAAGTAGGGGGCGTTATCGTTCGGATAGTTCACGCCGCTTCCGACGTAGAACCAGACCTTGTACCCGTAGTCCAAGGCCGCCTCAGATACGAATTGCCCGCCGTTCTCAACGAGAAAGTTGGGCGGGTTCAGCAAATCCCAAATGACTTCCGCCGCCGCGTTGAAGCCCATGCACGGCACGTCAACGCCCTGCGATCCCCATGATCCGGTATGCGTGGTATCGTCATGGAACGCCGCCCGCTTGAGTTCCCACCGTGCCACGTCCAACAGGTTTGACGGCTGGATGGTGAGCGAGCCGGCCGAAGGCAACAGGTTCTCCCACCGTCGGAAGCCGATCGCCCCGCCGAAACTCGAAATGAACATTCCGCCTACGGGAGCACCCATAGAGCACCTGCCTCTCTGTTACGAGCCCAGATTGATGATTCCGTAAACGTCGAAATCGGCCGTGGCAACGTCGCCAATAACATCGATCCGCGTGGGGCTGGTGTCAAATCCGACGGGCAATTCGCCCTCGACGAAAGCGATGGATTCGCCGTCATAGAGAACGATGTCAATGTCTGCCGCCCCGCCGTCCGCGTCGATAAACCGAATCGTGACGGAAGGCGTTGCTCCCGGTACCCCGGTCTGGACCGAAGAGAGGTTCGCGACAAACCCCATACCCCGGTACTCAAGAATGTCGAATCCGTCCGCGTCAACGACTACCGTAGTCGTCTGAAGCACGTTGGGGGCTGAGATGAGAGTTGGGTTGGCCGCGACCGGTGCCGGGGCTACAACCTTCGAGCCCTGATAGGTTGGCCCGTTCGACAGGCCGAATTGAGTGGTAACTTTGAAAGTAGGATTTGCCATTACTGCCTCGTTTCCTGAAGTTGAATCTGCCAGGCCGCCCCGGCAATGAAAGTGAACTTGCCCAAGTACCGCTCCGGTGACTCGACCACGGCCGCCGGTTCGAGCGAACAGTGAAGCGTCCAGGTGTTGCCGAACAACTGGCCAAGTTTCGTATTGGCCTTGACGAGTGATTCCAGGGCCGTCTGAATCTGCCCGGCCGAGGCCAGCGTCTGATCGCCCCAGACCCTGATCTCTGCCCGGTAGTCCTGGCAGTAGTACAGGCCGGTTGTGTACTCCGGTTCTCCGTCGGGGACGATCAGCATGGAGGCGAACGGCCGGGCCGCCGCTATCTTCTCAAGGCCGTAGATGAGGCCCCCGGGAACTAGGCCGGGAAGACTGGCATGGGACAGCCAGAGCGTGCGAATCGAACGAGCGATGTAGGGGGCCTGGTTCATGGATTGACGATCGCCTCCACTGCTGAGAGTTCATCAATCCTGTTTCTGGTCCGCTGGCCGCTGACCTGGTACGTCGTTCCGTCTCCGTCAACGCCAATGGTCCCGACGGGAAGTTTCGGATCGGTGAGCAACCAGATATCGTAGTGCCGCCGGAACCCCTGCACGATCCCCTGGAAGACCACTTCCTCGGTTCGCACTTCCTGGATTGCACACACTTCCTCGGGGAGCGTGGCCGATTGATCGGTGAGCGGGGAGCCGTCTACGCCGATGGAATCCGCTGGCAAGTGCCAGGTGATGGTGTGACCAAGCACGCGAAGAGCGATGCAGAAGCAACGCCAGATACCGAGGTAGGTTCCGGGCGGGTCAACTTCGGTGATGACGTACACCACTCCATCCGATCCGACGATCTTGTAGCCGGGGAGAATCGAGGCCGAAACCAGAGCCGCCGGCAACCGCCAGTCTACCACGGTCCCGAGGTAGTGCCCGGCCGCCGGCTGGCGTTCCATGATGCCCGGGCTGAGTTTCTTCGCGTCGGCAACCGTCCCCGCCAGAATCCCCAGGGGAGTGTACAGACGCACCGTTTCGCGGTTCGCCGTGTACAGGTAGCTCTTGGATGTGTTGAGGGTTGGCATGGGTCTAGTAGCCGCTGAGTCTCATATCGTTGAGGATGTCCCCGCCGACACGTTTCGTCTGGACGAGTTGGAACGGTTGGAGTTCCTGAATCTTCTCAATGAGTTCCGACTGCTGGGCGAACAGGCCGGCCCGGTAGTCCGCCAGGCTGATCGACTCGCTTCCCGCCCGGCCGGAGAGGCTGTAGTTCGGCCCGTAGCTGTCCGCTATTTCCAGTTGGATCGCGGTGAGTTGCGTTTCGAGAGAGGTAAGGAGTTGAGCACCTGTCATGGTGATACCACTGGGTACGGGCCGAGTGAATCGTCTTCTGCCGGAAATGGACCGATGGCCGTAGGCTGAACAGGGAACGGGCCAAACGCCAGCGCGGAACCGGTACCAGTAAAGAGCGGGTCTTGCTGCATATTCATGGCAAAGAACGTGGTACCGGCACGTACACGATCTTTCTCAGGAAGATCGAAGTTGAACGCCGGAGCACCAATCCCGCTCGAAAGTACCGGTACGCTGGCGGGAGTTCCGAAATGGAACCAGATTCCCGCATTGTCGAAGAGGCCGGAGATGACCGAGGCATTTTCGGTAATCAGGATCGTGTTCCCCGCTCCGTCGTAAGCCCAACCAGGGCCGCCGTCTATGTCTCCGGAAATGTACGTGACCGCTTCTCCTAACGCATTTTGGACGGCATAGCCTGTGGCACTCGTGTTGATCGCGTTGCCTAACACCTGAGCGATGCCGCTGCTGGTCGCTTTTACCGCCACGCCGCCGGCTCCGGTATTGGTCACGTCGCCGATCACGGAGATAAGCGCAAAATTTCCAGACAAAATCCCATTTCCGCCAGCCCCGGTATTGGTCACGTTGCCGACGACATTGATCCGAGCGCCGCTCGAATCCGCATCCAGGAGTGAAAACCCGTCTAACTCTCCGATCACGTCTCCCACGATGTTGACCACGACGGGTGCGGCCGGCGGTAGTCCGGCCCCTTTGCACTCTACTGCGTTGTAGCCCGCAAACAAGTCCGTCATGTCACCGTTGAGGTTCAGGATGCCGCCCGTGTTGCGCCACGTTCCCCCGACCCAATTGCCGTTCCAGGTCAGAGCACAGGTCGCATCGGCGAGTACCGTGTAGATGTTCGCCTGGTCAGCCATATTGGCGTTGACCACTCGTGACGTAGCGTGAGGAACCACGAGGGACGCGGTTCCAATTGCGGTACCGTCGATGATGGCTACCGTCCAGACCGCCTGGTCGAGGGTTATGTTATGGCCGTTAAGATCGGCCGTGTCGCCAGGCCCTGGAACCGATGCGCCACCTGCACCGTTTGAGGTTAACGACCAGATAGCTGCGTCACTTTGGTTGCCGTCGTTGATTGCGTATCGTGTCGCCATGTCAGATCCGATCTAATAGAACCCGGGCGCCCCGCCGTGGATCGGGGCGCCCGGGCAAAACAAGGAATCAATCAGGCCCAAGCCCGCCAGACAAGCCGGGGGTCAACCCAGTAGGCTTGGCCGCGTTCCCGCACGTCCTGGACGAGGACGACTTCCTCCGCGTACTCCTGCGAGGAAAGCGGCACCTGCACCACCGTGTACGGGAGCCTCTGGGCGTACTTCACCGCCCGCTTGAAGTGCCCCATGTACATAGCCGAGTGGATGCTGGCCACCGTGCTGTAGCCCGCCGTGGCGTTCAACGTTTGATGGGCATAGGTGCCGTTGGCTGCGAGAGTCACGGTTCCGACGTCCACCAGGCGGTTGAACCAGTATTGGCTTGTAACGATGTTCAGGCCGAGAGCCTGAAAATAGTTGTAGCCGCTGACTGTGTTCTTGCCGCCGGCGGCCGTCAGGTTCGCCGCCACCTGCCAGAGTTGCTGGGCCTGCAACAGGAAGTCCAGTTGCACGCGGCTTGCTGGGGTGACCAGGAACGTCATGCCGTTTAGAGGCACGTCCAGGGGACGGCCGCTGAACGGATCGCGGTTGGCTGTCAACACCGTCAACGCTCGAACCAAAGCGTTGTAATCGGTGAGCCCGGCACCATCGGTGAAGTTGCAGTTTCCGTAGTTTCGGATGAGCTTCCCATTCTCGGGCGCCACGGCCGCCGATCCGGCGTTGCTGCCATAGGTGCCCTTCTGGTACGGGAAGAACGTCAAGCCGTCCTGGACAACCGGGATAGCCAGGTCGTCTTCTCCGATGCTGGCCCCTTGGCTGACAGTGAGGGCGAACGTGTTAGCCCCCCCCTTCGTCAAGCTGATGCCAAGCACCGCGTCGGCCACCTTCCGCTCGCGCTCGAGGAGCACCTGATCGGCATTCTCGTCGATCGACTGGTACAGAGTTCCCGTGAGATCGTCCAGGATCGTGTACTTGTTGATCTTGACGCGAAGGCCCTGGTTCAGCGTCCGGTTGCGATGGACGCGGGAACTGGTGAGCGTGCTGGTGGGGATGGGCTGGCCGTCGGCAAGATCCCGGCTGGGCTTGTCGCCGCCCGTCCGCGTGATGATGTCGAAACCGCCTTCTCCGACGATCTCCGTGACGCCGCACATCTGGTCCCAAATGAAGTTCTCCATCGTGGGACGTTCGAGGGCCCGGGCGTTTGCCAGGCCGGCAATCACGTCGATCGCTGCCGAGACGTAGGGGAGTTCCCCGCTCATCACGGTGCCGCCGTTGCCCTCGAAACGCAGGGCCGCCGCCCGCTGGTGGAATTGCTCGAAGCTGTTCCGCCAGTGAGGCCCCAAGAGGGCCGCCGCCGTTTCGCCGATCGTGAAGTCGCGGAAGTCCACTTCCCGCTTTTCCCGGTCGAAAACCCGACGGGTCCGAGGGTGCGGGGTGCCCTCGCTGTCCCGTGCCGAGTACTGCTGATCCACCAGGCCGATTGACTGCTCCCAATTCGTGCGGAAGGCCGCGAGGCCGCCCTGCTGCATGGACTGCTCAAAGAGGGTCTTGATCTTCTTTTGCTGTGTGATGGATGCCATGTTACACACCTCCCAATGCTACGGCCTCGATGGCCGACTTGAAGCTGAAGCGAACGCGGTTCGCACCGATGGGAGCCCGTTCGCAACAAACTCCGATCGCGTCCGCTGCGGTGGTCGAAACCATCACGCAGTTGTTGTAGAGGTAGTACTTCGTGTCGAGTTGCAGGAACCCGCCGGACCCCGAGCCCGTGCCCGTCGGGTCATAGAACCCGCTGGACGCCTCGTTGACGAAGCCGGCCAGTTGCACCAGCATCCCCACTTCGATTGCCGTGGTGAGCGTGACGCAAGGGGCCTCTGCAATGCCTGCCCGGTAGATGCCGATGAAGGGAGTGCTGGCGTCCTGTGCGTACAGCGGAACCGTCCCCGCCGGTCCGGGCTGGTTGAAATTGCCCGGGGCGAAGAACTGCTGGGGAATCCGCTCTTCGGACGCGAAGCCGAGAAACAACGGGGCGAAGGCCGCGAGGGCGTTGGTCAACGCCGAATAGGTGGACGCCGCCGATGCCGTGCCACCGATTCCACAATCCACCGTGGCGTTGACGCAGTTGACCAACGCCGGTTCCGCGATGTAGTTCGCGGAAATCTTGTTCAGCCACATCGGGCTGCCGGCCTGGAACATCCGAGGCCGCCGCGAGATGGGCACTTTCTGGAGGCTGTTGAATCCGTCGATAACGCGGATTCGCCCGGCCACTGGGGCAAAATTAGATGCTGCCATTGGGCAAGCTCCTATGGTGAAGGCCCGAAGGCCGGGTTACTCGTTCCAAAACTTCTTGAGGTCGACGGCCGCCGCCGTCTTCTCGATCGCCGCCGCCGCATCGGAGCGGGCTTGGCTGAACTGCTCAAACTTGGCCGCCTGCAATTTGAGGGCGTCAAGTTCCGCCTGCATCTGCTCAAACTGCTGCTTGGTGATCGGGGTGAGTTCCATTTTCTTCTCTTCCTGCTGGGGGGCTGGGGCCTGTTCAAAGAGCTTGCGGGTTGTGGCTCCGCGTACCACCAGGTCGCACCGGACGGGGACGAAACTGATGACCGATCCCTTGGGCCGTTCAACGCATCGCTGTGTGACCGGGGACATGCTAAAGATGCCCAAGTCCCGCTCCACATCCTCTAGAATCTGCTCCGTCCGCTGGTGGGTCTTGAGGTAGCGGAGATCGGCCAGGGTGCCCCGCTCGTCAACCCTGACGTTGGAGAACACGCCCCATGCCTTCTCACTGGTCAGAGGGCCGCCGTCGTAATCGTGGTCGATCCCAACGGCCATCTGCTCGAAATGCTTACTGGCCGCCCGGTGGGCTTCCAAGGTGTACTCGTAGCCGTGGGCAGACTTGATGCCCATGACTCGCACGCCGTACATCTCCCCCTTGTCCTTGTCGATCCGGGGCTTGTCGAGGCTGAACTGCTCGAAGCGTTCGCCGGGCAACTCCGGGGCTTGTTCCTGGTTCACTGTTTCCTCGATTCTGTTCTCGGTTACGATCGCCTCGACTGCCTCGATTACTTCGAGGGCCTCCGCGATATGATCGTTGTAATAGCCCTTGGCACGCTCCATGAACGCTTCGAGGGCCTCGCCGGGAATGACTTCCAATCCCATTTCACTCTCCTGCTTTGGGTGGTTGTGGAGGCCCGTCGCCCCCGTTCTGTGCGTTCAATTGGGCATCGGCCGCCATCAGGTCCATAGCCGTCTGGGCCTGCCATCCGTTCGCCTCTGCCTGCGCGATCAGGTCCGTCTCTTCCTCGAAGTCCAGCTTGTGCCGCGTGCATACGTGCTGGGGACTGATCAGCTTCTTGTCGAGGAGCTTCAGATCGCTGTCAACGGCCTTATCTTCGTCCCGGCTGACCGGGCTGGGCAACTCGGCATGAATCGAAACCTTGTCCCGCCAGTCCTCTGGGAACTGGCCTGAGAGGTCCACTACCGCCTCCATTACCTGCTGGTAGTGGTCAGTTACGATCTGCTGGTAGTGGGTCACAAGCTGGACAACGGGCGACTCCGAGACGAGCGAGCTTGCGTAGTTCTCAGAGTCCGCCGTACCAGATACAAACCACAGAGGGACGTTGAGGGCTGACGCAATCGCCTCGCAAAGCGTCCGGTACGCCATCGCTCCCGACTCTGCCCGGCCCTGCGGGGTGTCCTGAAACTCCATCCCCCGGCTGATATGCTGCACCTGCCCGGGCTGGATCGTGTCGCCGGCCCGATCGCGGGCGTTCTGCCATTCCGTATTGGCCGCGTCCCAAGCGTCCAGGGCCGATGGCGTTGCCATCCTTACCGCTGACTTGTCGGCCAGGTTGTACTGTTGGATGTATGGGATTGCTTGGCGTGCCGCCTCGCCCACGGCCATACAGTCAAGCAGCTTGGCCATCTGCGGCAACTGTTTCCGAATCTTATAGGCGAGGGGCACACCGCGTTTCACGTTGGCACCTGTCGTGTCCAGCTTGGCTAGGAAGCACGTTTTGGGCGAAACGTCCTCATGCGAGTTGTCCGCATGCCAGAGGTGATAGGCTTGAACGTCCTCGAAATCCTTGGGCCAGCTCGTCAAGACGCCGTAGGACCACGGCCCGTTGATCTCGTTATGCGGGCCTCGAATCGTGGATGTGTCAACGGACCTGATCTCCGGGAAGTCGCCTCCGGGGAAGAGCCGCAAGCAATCCTCTCCGTCCCGAAAGAGGTTCAGAACTGATTCCCACACTCGCCGGTTAAGACGATTGAACCGATACTTAGCGAAGCCGTCCAGATACTTCTGAATCTCCGCTGCCAGGGCCTCATTCGGATTCGCCGCCGCCTCTCCGTCTGCGTCTCCGTCGTCTTGTGCCGTGGCATCGCCCGATGCCGCTTGCGGGGTTGGTAGCGTTCCCTGCTCATAGCCTACGCCTCCCTCTTCCGATTCCTCGGTTTCGTTGGGAACCACGTCGATGGTGAGCCCGGCGCCAACGATGTAATTGCGAAGGTGGCCGATCGGGCCGCTGTACTGCGGGATGGTTTCGAACCAGGCCCGGGACTGGAACCTGATCGCGTCTTGGGCAATCTGAGTGCGGAGCGTGCTGGGCCTGTCGGGAAACATCTCCCGTGGGAACGCCCCCACCGGTACTTGCGTGGCTAGATCGCCGATCCAATCCCCGAGGCCGCTGATCGGCCAGCCAAAGAGAGGATCCTGCTCAAACTTTACCGACGGGACAAACGGGTAGCCCGTCGCCGCGTCTGTCTCGTACACGTGAACGGCGTGGTAGGACGGCCGGGATTCCATCGGGGGAGCGATAGGGGGAGCATCGCGAAAGAATGGAACCCCGGCCGCCTGTAGCTGCTCTAGACGCGAGGCCGCGTAGGCATTGCGGTTGCGTAGCTCGAGTTCTCGGATCGCGTCAATCCGCTCTTGAAGCCGCTGGCGTTGCTCGTCGAGCGGTGTCTGCCGGACGCCCATCAGCCATTTGATCGCGTCGCGAATCATCGCATGTTGACTCCGAGCTTTGACATTGCCGTTTTTGCGAGGGCGAACGCCGCGTCACAAATCGCTTGATGGCAATCACTGTCGTCAACGCCTGAGTCTGGCCGGCCTGCGATGGCCACCACAAGACCGAGGTAAACGCCGTGAAACTGCTGTGCAGCCATCGCTGCAATCGCCTGCTGCTGGCTGACTACGGGTTCTCCGTTGGGCCTGATGATGTTCATCCGAGCATTTCTCCTATCAGGGCTATGCCCATTGCCAGGGCGTCGGGCCCGTCGTCATGTTCGCCAGACGGAAACTCTTTCAACTGGTTGACCGTGAGCCGGCCGCCCGCCGTGTTCGCGAACCGAATCCGCTTGCGTTGCAGCCACTCGTCAAGAGCCAGGCGGATTCGCACGTTCTTGTCCTCCAACTCCCAATAGGGCCGCAAGGGGCAATGCGTGCTCGTGCTGTCGAGCCGGTCCTGTACCGAGATCATCAATGGTCCAAGCTGCTCTTCCGATTCGACTATGGCTGCGTCCGGCTTCCATGCGGCAATCTCTGCCGAGAGGTTTCCGATAACGTCTGTGCTGGTCCATTGGTGAAGCCCCATCTCGCAATAGAGCATCCCGGACCAATCAAGGATCATCTTGGCAATTGCGCAGTAGTCGCCTGTTTTCGACCGTGCCCCTTTTGACGGATCGCACGCGATGACCCTGATTCGCGGATTCATCGGTTCTGGCAACTCGTCATAGAACAGGTGGGAGCCAAAGTAATCGTCCGGCCACTCGCACGCCGATGGATCGGATCGCGGGTCTTGCTGGTACAGGCTGGAGAACATGTACGAGATGCACTTCGACTCGTATTCCCTCTTTCGGTTCTCCAGCCATTCAATCGGGTATCGGCAGGGCCAGAGTGCCGCCCCATCGTCGCCAATGGCCTTGAACGTCAACGGGTGCCACCGGAGCGAGATCGGCAAGTCCGGGTTGGAAGCGAGGCACTCGCCGCTGAGATCGCTCATGTGCCGCCTGGACATGACGAGCGACACTTTCCCGCCGGGCTCGACTCGGGTAAGCAAGTCCGCGTTGAACCACTTCGTGAGAGACGCCCGCTGGTTTGGCGACCGGGCCGCCTCATCGTCCTTCACCAAATCATCGCAGCAGATCAGGTGATAGCCCTTGCCACTGACCGCCCCGCCGGCCCCAATGCTGTCA
>CAZZLB010000025.1:0-16575 GCA_964654655.1 uncultured Rhodoferax sp.
ATTTTCCAGCCGCGCCATTTGATCGGCGACCGATATTCTGGCCGGGTCCAGCACCGGCGAAAACAGGGCCAGCAGCACCGCCAGGATGATGAAGGCGGTTGCGATATTCACGCTGGCAATCGGCGCCAGCCAGCCAGAGCGGCGGCTGGCGGCCCAGGCGTAGCCGAGTGCGTAGCAGCTTGCGACAACGACGACGCACGCTGCGATGATGCGGTCGGTTGTCCATCCGTATTCAGCCACACGCAAACCGAGCGCGTAAGTGGCGATGGCCACCAGGGGCAGCAGCAAACCACAAGCCAGCCTGGCGCTGGCGCGCAGGACGCGCGCTACCTGGTCTGCTATCGCGCCGTTCTGAAACGCCGTGTTGATCAGGACAACCAGCATGGCCGAGGCGGAAAGCAGCAGCGCACTTGCATGTTTGGTGGCCCAAAGCGGCGCCATGCCGGTGAATGGCAAACTGAGCAGAAAACCGCCGATGATGAGCACCGCGACCGGCAGGATCCATGACAGCAATACCAGCAACAGATTGCGGATTCCATGCACGATGGCGGGACGCACATCGGTCAGGTGCAGTGCGCAGGCAAATGCAAGAGCGGTGACGGGAATGGCGCACCAGGGTTCCTTCAACACATCGCTGAAGAAACTCAATTGAATGAGTTTGAACATGGCAGCGCCCAGACCCAGGACGGCCCAGAATGCGCCGACAAACAAGGCGGAAAACCCGATCTGAATCAGCAGCTTCCAGGCACTGTCGAAGTAGCTGGCGTAGCTGGCAATCCTTCGCCCTTCGCCAGCCGATGCAAGTACCAGGCTGTGCGCGATGTAATAGCCGCCCGCACCAAACAACCACAGCAGGGGCGATGGGTAGGGTGCTTTGGGGAGATTGCCGCCGTAATCCGCACTTGCTGGTGCGCCGATGTTGCGCCAGATGTCATAGCAACCCAGGCTGGCGGCTATCACAGTGGCCAGCAGCATCCAGCGCCACAGACTCCTGCCGTGCAGATGACCCAGCGCCGACATCAGCAGCACGGGGATGAAGAAAGACACCAGCAGCAAGGGTGCAAACAGCAGCGGGTCGCTTGCCGGCCAGCTCATGTCTTTTGCCGCGCGGTACAGCAAGTACAGCGTGCCGCCTTGCAGCAGGCCTATGCCCAACCTGATTTGTGCAATCCGGGAATTTCCTGGTGGATGGGGAGGCCCATTTTCGGTGTGGAGGATCGCTTCAGTCATGAAATCTCCTCAGTCAGCTTTGAATCCATTTTGCCGCCAGGCTTCAAACACCGCAACGGCGACCGCGTTCGACAGGTTCAGACTGCGCTGGCCTGAACGCATCGGCAATTTCAGGCATTGGGGGGCGCTGAAGGATTGGCGCACGGCCTCACTCAGACCTCGTGTCTCCGCGCCGAAGACCAGCCAGTCGCCTGGGGCAAACCGCAGGTCGTGCACGAGCCGGCTGGCGCGGGTGGTGAGGGCGAACAGGCGATCGGGTGGCGGATGTTCGGTGTCCAGGAAAGCTTGCCAACTGGCATGGCGTTTGAGTTCGGCGTACTCGTGGTAGTCCAGGCCAGCGCGGCGCATATGCTTGTCATCCATCGAAAAGCCCAGCGGCTCGACCAGATGCAGCGTGCAACCGGTATTGGCCGCCAGCCGGATGATGTTGCCGGTGTTGGGCGGAATTTCGGGCTCGACCAGAACGATGTGGAACATGGCCAATGTTATTCGGTTCTCGCCATAACGAGTCCCGTGATGTGAGCCGCGCCCGCTGCGCGCAGCACGCGGGCAGCGCCAAACAAGGAGGCACCGCTGGTCATGACGTCGTCCACCAGCACCAGCCGTGCCCCTTTGATCTGTCTGTGCTGCAATGGATCGACGGCAAAGGCGTCGTTCAGACTGTCGAGCCGCTCGCTGCGTCGCAACGAACTCTGAGGCGCCGTGTCCTTGATGCGCAGCAGCAGGCGATGCGTGGTTTTCTCAGGCGCGAGCGCGCGCGCCAGCAGCAGCGCCTGGTTGAAGCCGCGTGATTGCAGGCGGGCCTTGGACAGTGGCATGGGCAGCACCAGGTCGGCCGCTTCGAGTGCCGGCTCGACCCAGGGCGCGCTGCGCAGCAGCAGGGCCAGCGCGCCGGCGCGCCCCGGATGCTGGTGAAACTTGTAACCAACGATCAGGTCTGACCAGGGGTACTCGTAAGACACGGCGGCCAGGCAGTGGTCCAGCGGTGGCGGATGCTTGATGCACTCGCCGCACTGCGCCACGCCCGCCGGCACTGCCAGCGCGCAGCTCCGGCAGCGCGGGCGTGGTTGGGCGAAGCGGTTGACGCAGGCTTCGCAAACCGGCTGGCTCGGCCAGGCGTGGCAGACCAGGCACTGGCTGGGCAGCGCATCGAGCAAGCTTTGCATGGTTCGCCGGAACATGGAGTCAATATACTCTGGCCACCTCCTGCCTTGTCACACCATGACTGCCTTGCCTGTACCCACCATCGACCCTGCTGCTGTGCAGCACTGGCAGCGCCTGCCGGCCAGCGCTTCGCCGTGGCTGCACGAGGAGGTGGCCCGGCGCATGCAGCAAAGGCTGGACTGGATCAAGCTCCAGCCGCAGCGCTGGGCGCATTGGGAGCCAGTGCGGGGGGGCTTGCAGGCGCATGCGGCGCTCGCGCAGCGCTATCCGGATGCCAGCAGTTTTGTGGCCGAATTTCAGGCGGATCGGGTCCGCTTTGCCGCGGACGCGATCAGCAAACCCTGGTGGCATCCCGCGCGCTGGCGCGCTGCGCAGACGCAGTTTCAGGTGCCCGCCGACGGAGCTGTGCAAATGTTGTGGTCCAACATGGCCTTGCACATGACGGGTGAGCCGCTGGCCCTGATGGCGCAGTGGCATCGCGCGCTGGCGGTGGATGGTTTTCTGATGTTCTCCTGCCTCGGGCCGGACACCTTGCTGGAATTGCGCCAGCTTTACCGGGCCCTGGGCTGGCCGGCGCCGACGCACGAGTTCACCGACATGCACGACTGGGGCGACATGTTGCTGGCCGCCGGGTTTGCCCAGCCGGTGATGGACATGGAACGCGTCACCCTGACTTTCGAGACACCGCAGCGCCTACTCGACGAGTTGCGCGGACTGGGCCGCAATCTGCATCCGGCGCGTTTTCCGGGGTTGCGCGGGCGGCGCTGGCATGATGAATTGCAGCAGGCGCTGGCACGGCAACCTCTGCAGCTGACCTTTGAATTGATCTACGGTCATGCGATCAAGCCTCAGCCGAGCTTTGCGGTGAGTGCGCAGCGCGAAATATCGCTGCCGGAGATGCGCGCCGCACTGGCGCGTGGCAAAGTACAGGGTCCGGCACGCTGAGCTGACTGATCGCCTGCACGATCGGCAGTTCATCGCTACAATCCGGCACTTTGTCGGGCGTGCAGGATCAAGAAAAACGGGGAGACTGATTTGTTGTCTGGCTTGCGCTTTTCTCTGCTGCTGGTTGCCATCGTCCTTTTTGCGATGGTATTCGGAGTAATGTTTGTTTCGGTCTGGAAGCACCATCGCTGGGGTCTGGACCGGCAGGTCAATTTTCATGACTCGGTGCTGGTGGAAATTTGCTGGGCTCTGATTCCCTGCGTTATCGTTGTGCTGCTGGTGTGGCCAACGGCCAGGATCTTTTGGGTTTCATAGAAGGATAAATGACATGAGCGGTTTATTCAGAGTCTGCGTTGGTGCTGCGGCCAGCCTTGGGGCCACAGCAGCGCTGGCGGCCTACGGTTGGCAGTTTCCGACCCCGGTGACCCCGATTGCGCATGAGACCCTGCATGTGCACAACCTGTTCATCGTGATCGCCCTGACCCTGTTCTTTACCGTGCTCGGGATCATGCTGTATTCGTTCTGGGCACACCGCAAGTCGCGTGGTCACCAGGCAGCGGATTTTGTTGCGCCCAAGTCCCGCAAACAGTGGTTCTGGGTGTTGCTGCCTTTTGCCGGTTTGCTGACGCTTGATTACGGGGTTTTTGGTATTCCGGCCTATCACGCCGTTCTGATGTACGAAGACTCCAAGACCAACGCCGATCTGGTGGTCAAGGTGACCGCAAGCCAATGGCTCTGGCAGTATGAATTTCCGGCCGAAGGCGTGCAGTTCACCAGTCGCCTGGCCACACCGCGTGAACAGATCGACAACGAACAACCGAAAGGCGAGAACTACCTGCTGGAAGTGGACAATCCGCTGGTGTTGCCGGTGGGCAAGAAGATCCGCTTCATCACAACATCGAACGACGTCATCCACAGCTGGTGGGTGCCCGCCTTTGGCGTGAAGCGCGACGCGGTGCCCGGCTTCCTGCGCGAATTCTGGGCGACCGTGGACAAGACCGGCACCTATCGCGGCCAGTGTTCCGAACTGTGCGGCAAGGAGCACGCCTACATGCCGATTGTGGTGAAGGTGGTGTCACAAGAGGAATTCAAGACCTGGCTGGCGAGCAAGAAGACACCAGCAGTCGTTCTGAGCAGTGCAAATCAAGTCACAGGAGTTGCCAATGGCAAATGAAATGGCACACGACGCGTCGCATGGCGCCTCGCATTACCAGGGCGGCATGCTGCGCTGGATTCAGACCACCAACCACAAGGACATCGGTTTGATGTACCTGATCTTCGCCATCGTCATGCTGATGATTGGCGGCTCCATGATTCTGGTGGTGCGTCTGGAGTTGTTCCAGCCTGGTCTGCAATTCGTTCAGCCGGAACTCTTCAATCAACTCATCACGCTGCATGGGCTGATCATGGTGTTCGGCTTTGCCATGCCCGCGGCGACCGGTCTGGGCAACTACATGCTACCCATGGTTCTGGGTGCGCCCGACATGGCTTTGCCACGTTTGAACAACTGGGGTTTCTGGATCCTGCCGCCGGCTGCACTGATGCTGGTGCTGCCCTTCTTTCTCGGTCTGATGGGCATCGGTCCGGGCGCGGTTGACACCGGCTGGACCATGTACGCGCCGCTGTCGGTGCAAAGCGGCTGGGGCATGGACTTCGCCATTTTCGCCGTGCACATGCTGGGCGTGTCTTCGATCCTGGGATCCATCAACGTGATCGTCACCATCCTGAACATGCGCGCACCCGGCATGACGCTGATGAAGATGCCGCTGTTTGCGCATGGTTTCCTGATGACCGCCATATTGCTGATCACCATCATGCCGGTGCTGGCAGGTGGTGTGACCATGGTGCTGCTGGACCGGCATTTTGGTACGCATTTCTTCAACGCCGCCGGCGGCGGTGACCCGGTGCTGTGGCAACACATCTTCTGGTTCATGGGCCACCCCGAGGTCTATGTGTTGTTGCTGCCGATCACTGGCGCTGTGCCGCACGTGCTGTCGGCCTTTTCCAGAAAACCAACCTACGGCTACCGGGCGCAGGTCTATGGCATGTGGGGCATTGCGATCCTGTCGGTGGTGGTCTGGGCACACCACATGTTCACCAGTGGCATGTCGACCGGCTCGCAGCTTTACTTCATGTACAGCACGATGCTGATTTCCTTGCCGCTGGCCGTGCTGTTCTTCTGCTGGATTGCCACGCTGTGGCGCGGTTCTCTGACCTTTGAAACGCCGATGCTGTTTGCCATCGGCTTCATTGTGCTGTTTGGCTGGGGTGGTCTGACCGGTCTGGTGCTGGCCGACGCAGCCGCTGATCCGCAGTACCACAACGCCTATTTTCTGGTGGCGCACTTTCACTATGCGCTTTACCCCACGACCGTGATGGGCGCTATGGCTGCGATTTACTATTGGCTGCCAAAGTGGACCGGGCACATGATCGACGAGCGCCTTGGCAAACTGCACTTCTGGATCGTGATCATCGGTTTCAACCTGACCTTCATCCCGCAGTTTCTGGTCGGTCTGGCCGGCATGCCGCGCCGCATTCCGGACTACCCGCTGATGTTCACCGAGTGGAATCAGCTCTCGACGATTGGCGCTTTCATCCTCGGTATTTCGCACCTGATCTTTATATACAACGTGGTCATGTGCTTCCGTGGCGGCAAGAAAGCGGAGGCCAAGTCCTGGGAAGGTGCCGAGGGTCTGGAATGGACACTGCCGTCGCCAGCTCCTTACCACTCATTTGAAACCCAGCCCCTCATCAAATGAGCGAAGCTGAAAACAGCAGCAGCCGTCCGGCTGCCAACCGTCGCCTGGCGTTGCGCCTGGCGCTGGTGTCGCTGTTTTTCACGGGTTTTGGTTTTGCCATGGTGCCGCTGTACGACGTCATCTGCCGGATGACCGGCCTGAATGGCCGCACCAATGCTGTGGCCATGCCGGCCAACAAGAACACCCAGGTCGATACCTCGCGCTGGGTGACGGTGGAGTTCCTGAGTCACAGCATGCCGGGCGTCGGACTGGTGCTCAAACCAGAGCAGTTTTCCATGCGCGTGCACCCGGGGGCCATTGTTCATACCAACTATGTTGTAAAGAACGAGAGCGGCGACGTGTTCGTCGGTCAGGCCATTCCGAGCGTGACGCCGGCCACGGCGGCGCAGCATTTTCAGAAGATCGAGTGCTTTTGCTTCAGCCAGCAGACCTTTGCCAAGGACGAGGTACGTACCATGCCGGTTGTTTTTGTGGTCAACCCGGAACTGGGCAGCGATCTGGCGACCATCACGCTTTCCTATACCTTCTTTGAAGCCGTGAAGGCGCGAGTTTGATGAAGAACATGAAGTTCCCTACGGAGATGAAACATGAATGACAGCCCTGTGCCCGCTTCCAAGGGGCATTACTTTGTGCCTGCCGCCAGCAACTACTCGACCTTTCTTTCGGCCGGTATCTTCATGCTGGCGCTGGGTTTCATCTTCCGGATCAACGGTTCACCGCCCGGCGTCTGGAGCATGTGGATAGGCGCGGCGCTGATTGTCTACGTGATTCTGGGCTGGTTTGGCGAAGTCATTGGCGAGAACGTGCGCGGTGTTTACACCCAGTGGGAAGACCGTTCTTACCGCATCGGCATGGTCTGGTTCATCTTTTCCGAAGTGATGTTCTTTGCCTGCTTCTTCGGCACCCTGTTCTACATCCGTCGCATCGCCTTGCCGGAGTTGGGTGGCTACGAGTCCGCGTACACACCGTATGCCGGTTTCTCCGCCGCATGGCCCAGCAGTGGACCGATGGGCGAGGCCTTCACGCCCATGGGCGCCTGGGGTGTACCTGCCCTGAATACGCTGATCCTGCTGACTTCGGGTGCAACGCTGACCTGGGCGCATTGGGGCCTCATCAAGAACAAGCGGACACAGCTCAACCTCGGCCTGGCGCTGACAGTGCTGCTGGGTGTGACCTTCATGGGCTTTCAGGCCGCCGAATACATCCATGCATACCAGGAACTGGGTCTGACGCTGGGTGCCGGCGTGTATGGTGCGACCTTCTTTATCCTGACCGGCTTTCATGGACTGCATGTCACCCTGGGTACCATCATGTTGATCACGATGCTGGGGCGCGGTCTGAAGGGGCACTTCTCTGAACACAACCACTTTGCCTTCGAGGCTGTCGCCTGGTACTGGCATTTTGTCGATGTGGTCTGGCTTATCCTGTTCGTGTTTGTTTACTGGCTGTAGAATTCTTCGTAGACGCAAAGCGGCGTGCGCCTCAGCGCAGTCCGTGCTGCGGAATGAGGCCGAAGTAGGAGCCTGCAAGCAGCAGCAGGAACAGGCCAATCGAGAGTGAAATCCGGATCGTCAGGGCCTGCACCATGCGTTTGTTTTGTCCCTGCTTGCGAAACAGCAGGGCCAGCGCGCTGAACAGACTGCCAAGTATCAAAACCAATACCGCCAGGATAAATATTTTCGTCAGCATGGTGGTCTCTGAAAAGGGGTAGCCTCATTATGCAATCGGTCACTGATCCATGCCAAGTCTGCGTTTCCAGCCGCGTTTGATACCCACTCTGGCGACGCTGGCGATGCTGCTGCTGTTTCTCTACCTGGGACTGTGGCAGGCCGGCAAGGCGCAGCGGCTGAGCGCCGAGCGCTCGCAGTACGCAGCACGTGCCCAGCGTGCGGCCGTGCGCGTGGGTGCCACGCTGGTGAATCCGGAGCAGCTGCGTGACGCGCCTATCACGGTGCGCGGGCACTATGAGCCGGCGCAGCAAATATTCATCGACAACCGGCAGGAAGAAGGCCGCGCTGGCGTGCATGTGGTCACTCCCCTGAAGATCGAAGGCAGCGAGACCCGGATTCTGGTCAATCGTGGCTGGATTGGCTGGGCCGACGGCCGAAAGAAGTTGCCGCAGGTCAGCACACCGCCAGGACTGGTCGAGGTCAGCGGTATTGCCGCGAAGCCGGTCGTCAAGAAATTTTTGCTGATGCCGGAGCGTGCCGAGGCCTGGAGCCAGCTCTGGCCGGTTCTTGATCTCAAGCGCTTTGAAGGGCAGGCGAACTTTCCACTACAGCCGGTCGTCCTGCTGCAAAACCGGACAGACGCCCAGGACGCATTGATTCGCAACTGGCAGGCGCCGGAAGACCGGGTGGCGATGCACCAGAGTTACGCCCTGCAGTGGTTTGGCATGGCGCTGGCGCTGCTGGTTTTTTATGGTGTGGCATCGGTGCGCCGGGTGGCATCCGCATGAACAGGATGAAACCCGACGAGCCTTTGGGGCTGGTTGTCCACACCATGCCGGCAGCGCAGCAAGCCACCGTCCGTGGCGGACGAAACGGCGGCTTCTGGAAGCTGTTGGCGATTGTGCTGGTCTGCTCCTTGCCGGCCATCGTTGCTTACTTTGCGTTTTACGTGGTGCGGCCTGCGGGGCGCGCCGGTTTTGGTGACCTGATCCAGCCAGTCCGACCCGTTCCAGCGGTCAATGCCGTGGCGCTCGACGGAACCCCTGTGGCCTTGTCCTCCCTCAAGCGACAGTGGTTGCTACTCAGCGTGGCGGGCGCTGCCTGTGAGCAGGATTGCCAGCGCCGCTTGTTCACGCAACGCCAGTTGCGTGAGACGCTGGGCAAGGAAAAGGATCGTCTTGATCTGGTCTGGCTGATCACTGATCGGCAGGCGTTGCCCGAGGGTCTGCGGCAGCGCATGACCGATACGACAATGCTGCGCGTTGAGCAGGGCGTCCTGAACGAGTGGTTGCTGGCAGCACCAGAGAAGGCCTTGACCGATTTCATCTTTGTGGTCGATCCCATGGGCAACACCATGATGCGTTTTCCGGCGCAGTTTGATGCGGCTTCCGCCAGCAAGGCCAAACGTGATCTGGAACGCCTGTTGCGCGCCTCTGCGTCCTGGGACTCGCCTGGCCGCTAGCGTTGATTGCATGAACGCCCAAGCACTGTTTGACCTCTCGCCGCTGCTGCGCATCCTGCTGCTGGGTGCGCTGCTGGCCGTACCGCCTGTGCTCTGGGTCGGGTATCGGCAGCGCAAAGCCCGTACCTCGAACTGGGCACAGGCGCTCACCCTGCTGACGCTCTTTCTTACCTTTGATCTGATCCTGTTTGGCGCCTTCACGCGCTTGACCGACTCGGGACTCGGCTGCCCGGACTGGCCTGGTTGTTATGGTCATGCCAGTCCGGTCGGTGCCAGCGCACCCATTGCGGCAGCACAGAATGCCATGCCCGATGGCCCGGTAACGCTGGGCAAGGCCTGGGTGGAAATGATTCACCGTTACCTGGCTACAGTGGTCGGCGCCTTGATCACCGTATTGACGGTCAGCGCCTGGATTGGCCACTTCAGGCAAGGGCGCCATGCGCAAGTCAAAGGCATAAGTCGGTGGTGGCCAACCCTCACCCTGATCTGGGTGTGCCTTCAAGGGGCATTTGGTGCCTTGACTGTCACCATGAAACTGTTCCCGGCCATTGTGACGCTGCATTTGCTGGCGGGTATGCTGCTGTTGGTGTTGCTGTGCTGGCAGCTTGTGCGCGCCAGCCAGTTTTCGGGTGCTCGCTCGCTTGCCTCGATCAGCAGTGGCTTGCGTGGCCTGTTGTGGTTCACTGCGGTTGCTCTATTGCTGCAGATTGCGTTGGGCGCTTGGGTCAGCGCCAACTATGCCGTCCTGGCCTGCAGTGACTTTCCGCGCTGTCAGGGCAGTTGGTGGCCGCTGATGGACTTTGAGCAGGGCTTTGAATTCTGGCGGCCTCTGGGTGTGACGCAAGGTGGTGAGTTCCTCAACATGGCCGCCTTGACGGCCATTCACTACGTGCATCGATTGGCCGCCTGTATCGTCCTGCTGCTGCTGGGTCTGCTGGCCTGGCGCCTGAATGCGGTCCTTGCCTTGCGCCAGTGTTCGCGCTGGCTGGCCGCGTTGACTGGCCTGCAACTCGCCACAGGTTTGAGCAATGTGGTGCTGGGTTGGCCCATGCTGGCTGCGCTCTTGCATACCGGTGGCGCGGCAGCGCTGCTGCTCGCCCTGATTTGGGCACTGGCATCGAGTCGCAGCCGATGAGCCAGGACCCCATCGTCGCCAGCGCATCGGTGTTCCGGCAGTTCTACGCCCTGACCAAGCCGCGCGTGATTCAGCTGATTGTGTTTTGCGCACTGATTGGCATGCTGCTGGCCCTGCCCGGACTTCCCTCCTGGGCCGAGTTGCGGCTCGCACTGCTGGCTTGCCTCGGCATCTGGCTGGTGGCCGGCGCAGCCGCTGCGTTCAACTGCATTGTCGAGAAAGGCATAGATGCCAGCATGAAGCGCACCGCCTGGCGCGCCACCGCGCGTGGTGAACTGGAAGACTGGCAGACGCTGCTGTTTTCCGCTGTGCTTTGCAGTGCCGGCTGCGTGCTGCTCTACCACTGGGTCAACCCGCTCACCATGTGGCTGACCCTGGCCACGTTCATCGGCTACGCCGTGGTTTACACCGTGATCCTGAAGCCCCTGACACCACAAAATATTGTGATCGGTGGTGCTTCCGGCGCCATGCCGCCGGTGCTGGGTTGGGCTGCCATGACTGGCGAAGTGGGTCCCGAAGCACTGATACTTTTTCTGATCATCTTCCTCTGGACGCCACCACACTTCTGGGCGCTGGCACTGTATCGTGTCGAGGATTACCGCAAATCGGGGCTGCCGATGCTGCCGGTCACGCACGGCAACCAGTTCACGCGGTTGATGGTCCTGCTCTACACCTTGATTCTGTTTGCTGCCTGCCTGATGCCGTATATCTATGGCATGAGTTCCTGGCTTTACCTCGGTGCGGCGCTGCTTCTGGGTACCGGGTTTTGCCTGTACGGCTTCTATCTCTGGCGTGATTACTCGGATGAACTCGCGCGCAAGACCTTTCGCTTCTCCTTATGGCATCTGAGCCTGCTGTTTGCCGCACTGATGCTGGACCACTACCTTTGCTGATCATCCCTATGAACAAGAGAATGGCTATTCAATTCATGGCGTCCTGGCTTGGCCTGGCGGGAGGCGGTGCGCTGCTTTCGGCATGCTCCGAGAACAAGCCGGCGTTCGCTGCCATCGACATCACGGGTGCCGACTACGCGCGCGACTTTGCGCTGACCGATCACAACGGCCAGGCGCGCAGTCTGAAGGACTTTGCCGGCAAGGTCGTGGTTCTGTTCTTTGGCTACACACAGTGTCCTGATGTCTGCCCCACGTCCATGCTGGAACTGGTGGAGGTGAAGAAACTGCTGGGTCAACAGGGGGAACGCGTGCAAGGGCTGTTCGTCACCGTCGACCCGGAGCGTGACACCGCGCAAGTACTGAAGGCTTATATGGAGAATTTCGATCCCAGCTTTCTGGCGCTCTACACCACCCCTGAAAAATTGCAGCTGCTGACCAAGGACTACAAGATCTATTACAAGAAGGTCGACGGCCCGACGCCCACCAGTTACAGCATGGACCATTCGGCTGGCAGCTATGTCTACGATACGCAGGGCAAGCTGCGTCTGTACACGCGTTACGGCAGTGGTGCGGCTTTGCTGGCAGGGGACATCAAGCTGCTTTTGCAGCAATAACGTTCGAGTCGGTCAGGAAGCTGTTGCCAAAAAAGAACGGCATCCGAAGATGCCGTTTTTTGGTCATGCCGCAAGGCATGGAATGAATCAACGCTTTTTGGCGGCGCTGGTCGCGACTTTGACTGCCTGGTTGGTCAGGGAAGTGAAATTGGCTTCTGCCATTTCAGCAGCCTTCCTGGCCGAACCCTTGGCAGACTCAATGGCTTGCTGGCTGGCGTTCAAAGCAGTCTTGAAAGCGGTGACGGCAGATTCGGTTCCGGCCGGCGCGTTCTTGGCCAGATTTTCCACCACACCGTTGAAGGCGTCTTGTGCTTGCGCCAGCTTGGCTTCGACGGCCTTGTTGAAGTCGGCGCTGGTTTCGCTGGCAATCGCGTAGACATGGCGGCCATAGGCAAGCGACTTTTCTGCGGTGGGCTGGAGCAGGCTGCCTTGCAGGGCAAACGCTTGCTGGGCGTCTTTTGCGCCGAGAACGGCCTGGAACTGGCTGAAGAAGTCGCCCAGAACCGCCTTGGAGGTAGCCAGATTGAGTTCAACCAGCTTTTCAAAGCCAGCGTAAGCGTTGGTGCTCAGGGCTTCCAGGGCCTGTGCGTTGGTCTTGGTTGTTGCGGTGAATTGTTCGACGGTGAAGTTCATTGGGTGTTCCTTGAGAAGTGGAGTATCGGATTGAGCCCTGCTTCAGTGAATTATGTTGCACTGCAGCATGGGATGAATTATAGAGATGATTAAGGTCAAGGCAAGTGCTTTGTTGCGCTGCAGCAATCTTTAGAGGCCATGCTCTAGGAACCGGTGTGTTCGTACTGCCAGTCGTGCCAGTTCCGATCTGTGTAGACTCGGTCCACCGACTTGCACAAGGAGACAGAATGCCGATTACCAAAGGTTATCAACAACTGGTGGCCGAGGCCATGGCCGAGGTCAAGACCTATTCCGTGGCGCAGGTTCAGGCGCGTCTGGACGACGCCAAGGTCCAGATCGTCGATATCCGCGACATCCGTGAACTCACTGATGGCACCGTGCTGGGTGCCTTCCATGCGCCGCGCGGCATGCTGGAATTCTGGGTTGACCCCGCCTCGCCCTATCACAAGCCCCTGTTCGCCGACGAGACGCGGGAGTTCATCCTGTTTTGTGGCGCTGGCTGGCGCAGCGCGCTCGCCGCCAAGGCCTTGCAGGACATGGGCATGAGCAATGTGGCGCACATTGACGGTGGTTGGGCCGAGTGGGTCAAGCAGGGCGCACCGACCGAGACGCTGGAGCAGCAAAAAGCACGGCGCACAAGGAAAAGCTGAGTTGCTGCTGTTGCCCGATGAGATTTGATGCCGTTCTGTTTGACTGCGACGGTGTGCTGGTTGACAGTGAACCGATCACCATCGGCGTCTTGCGCGACTTGCTTGCCGAAACCGGATGGGACCTGTCGCAGCAGGAATGCATGGACCACTTTCTTGGCAGGACCCTGCGTGAAGAGCGCGTCCTGGTCGAGGCCAACACCGGGCAGCCAATGACCGAGGCCTGGCTGTCGCTGTTCTTTGAACGGCGCAATCGGGAGCTCCAATCGCGGCTGGAAGTCATCGTTGGTGCACGCGCTGCCGTGGCTGCGGCGCACGAGCGCACGGGCGAGCGCATCGCCTGTGCCTCCGGCGCTGACCGGTTCAAGGTTGAAATGCAGTTGACCAAGGTCGGTCTGATCGACTTCTTTGCGGGTCGCATTTTCAGTGGACATGAAATGGCACGTTCCAAGCCGGCGCCCGATGTCTATCTGGCCGCCGCACAACACCTGCAAGTGCCGCCGCAGCGCTGTCTGGTGATTGAGGACACGACGACCGGCGTGAAGGCGGGTGTCGCCGCAGGTGCAACGGTCTGGGCCTATTGCCCACAAGAGGAGCAGGGTGGCGCTTTGCAGGAGGCTGGTGCCAGCCGACTGTTTAGCCAGATGGCTGACTTGCCAGAACTCATGGCGCAGGCCGGATCCTGAGCTTCTTTTCGTGAACAGTTCCGTCATTGCGAACGAAGTGAAGCAATCCATGACCCCTGAAACCATGGATCGCCACGGCCTACGGCCTCGCGATGACGAAAATTACTGATCAGCCCCGTGCTGACTGCCGAAATTCTGCTGGCGACTGTCCGACCCAGTTCCGGAAGGCGCGAATAAAGCTCTTTTCATTCTGGAAGCCGACCGCTTGCGCCACCTGCTTGATCGGGCGTGCGCTGCGCAGCAGCAGATCCTGAGCCTGGCGTTGCCGTACCTCGTTTTTCAGGGCTTGCAGCGAAGTACCTTTTTCTTTCAGTTGACGGTGCAAGGTGCGTGGCGACACATGCAACAGGGCCGACAGGTCTTCGGCGCTGCGACTTTGCGCGGGATGGCTGACCAGCGCCTGGCGTACGCGTGCCATCAACAGGCGGTCACGCCGGTACTGCAGCACGGTCAGTGGCAGGGCGCGCTGCAGCATCTGTTGCAGGGCCTGCTCGTCGCGCCTGAGCGGCAACGCAAGGTAGCGCGAGTCAAAGTGGATCGCGGCCGTGCCCCGCTCAAACTGCGTCGGTCCGGAGAACAAGACCCGGTAGAAATCACTGTGCACGGGCGCACGGAACGGAAACTCGGCGCGCAGCAGGGGAATACGCGAGTCGATCAACCAGCAGGCCAGTCCGTGGATATTGCGCAGGACGGAGACCAGACAGAACTCGCGCAGCGTGCCCAGATCGCGCTGCTCGGTGATGGACAGGCTTGCGCTGTCAGCGTTGATCACCAACTGCAGCTTGATGTCGTCGGCGATCAGGGCGTGATGGCGACACCAGCGCTTGAGGGCGACCTCCAGGCTGCTGGCGCTGATGGAGGCGCGCGCCAGCATGCCGTAGCTGCCCCAGGGCAGACGCCGGCTGAACCAGCCCAGTGCCTCATCGTCGAGTTCCTGCATGGCGGCGCCGGAGATGCACTCCATCTGTTCGGCGCTGATGCGGGACCTTGAGTCAGTCAGCATTTGTGGCGTGATTTGTGCCAGTTTCAATACGTCGATGGGAGACATTCCGCGCTGTTCATAGGCCTTCACAATGGCCCGTACGAAAGCAATGGGGGTAACCGAGCGGGATGCGGCTTGTCCGGCAGGGACGGGGAGTTCGGAAGGGGGGGAGGGGCGCATGGTTGCAAGTATGCGTCGACGTGGCACGATTTGCAACCTTAAAGACGATTGCCGCGCCACCGACTCCACTATGCTTGCCGTGCCGGACAATGGCGCCCGACGCAGCCGACGTACTTGAACTTTAGGAAGAACACCATGCCCGTTCTGGAAAGCAAACTCAAACCCCGATCCGCCGATTTCCAGGCCAACAGTGTCGCCATGCAGGCGTTGGTGCAGGACCTCAACGTCCAGATCGCCAAGTCGGCGCTGGGTGGTGGCGAAGTGGCGCGCGCCAAGCACGCCGGGCGCGGCAAACTGCTACCGCGCGAACGCATCCAGATGCTGCTTGATCCGGGCACACCGTTTCTGGAACTCTCGCCCTTGGCGGCGATGGGTCTCTACCGTGACCGCGATGGCAGTGACAGCGCACCCTGCGCCGGCGTGGTTTGTGGCGTCGGCCGGGTCGAGGGCGTGGACTGCATGATTGTGTGCAACGACGCCACGGTCAAGGGTGGCAGCTACTTTCCGATGACGGTCAAGAAGCATTTGCGGGCGCAGGAGATTGCTCTGCAGAACCGCTTGCCCTGCATCTATCTGGTCGACTCCGGTGGCGCCAACCTGCCAACGCAGGACGACGTGTTTCCGGACCGGGAGCACTTTGGCCGCATCTTCTTCAACCAGGCGAACATGAGTGCTCTGGGTATTGCGCAGATTGCTGTTGTCATGGGCAGTTGTACCGCCGGCGGCGCTTACGTGCCGGCGATGAGCGACGAGACCATCATCGTCAAGAATCAGGGCACGATTTTTCTGGGTGGACCGCCGCTGGTGAAGGCAGCCACCGGCGAGGTGGTGAGCGCCGAGGACCTGGGTGGTGGCGATGTGCACACCCGGATGTCCGGTGTGGCCGATCACCTGGCACAGAACGACCTGCATGCGCTGGCGCTGGCGCGGCTGGCAGTTTCACACCTGAACCACAAAAAGCCGGTGCAGGCGGCGGTGCGCGCCCCGTTGCCGCCCCGGTTCGCTGCGGAAGAATTGTATGGCGTGATCCCGACCGACACGCGCAAGCCCTACGATGTACGCGAAATCATCGCCCGCATCGTCGATGATTCCGAGTTCCACGAGTTCAAGCCGCGTTTTGGCACGACGCTGGTCACCGGCTTTGCCCACATCGAGGGCATGCCGGTCGGAATCATCGCCAACAACGGCATCCTGTTTGGCGAATCCGCACTCAAGGGTGCGCACTTCATCGAACTCTGCTGCCAGCGCAAGATTGCCCTGGTGTTTCTGCAGAACATCACCGGCTTCATGGTGGGGCGCAAGTACGAGAACGAAGGCATTGCGCGCAACGGTGCCAAGATGGTGACGGCTGTGGCCACCGCGGCGGTGCCGAAGTTCACCATCATCATTGGCGGCAGTTTTGGTGCCGGCAATTACGGCATGTGTGGCCGTGCTTACAGCCCGCGTTTCTTGTGGATGTGGCCGAACGCACGCATCTCGGTGATGGGCGGCGAGCAGGCGGCCAGCGTGCTGGCCACGGTCCGGCGTGATGGCATCGAGGAACGTGGCGGTAGCTGGAGCAAGGAAGAGGAAGAA
>CAZZLB010000026.1:0-4102 GCA_964654655.1 uncultured Rhodoferax sp.
TGCAACAGCAGGTCAGCCTGCAAGCAGCACAGCAGACCTACGTCAAGGTGGCCGGTCTGTCCCTGTTCAACTACCTCTGAAGCAGCGCCGCAAGGCCTGCGTGCCTATCGCAGCGCGCTGGCGAGCCGCAGCATGGCTCCCAGACCCTCGGCGAACTGGCGCTCGATGACCGGAGCCAGGAATGGCAGCGCCAGAATCAGGACCGCAAAGCCCATCAGTATCGTGAGCGGAAATCCGATGGCGAAGATGTTGAGCTGCGGCGCGGCGCGCGTGAGCACGCCCAGGGCGAGGTTGGTGATCAACAGCGCGCCCAGCAAGGGCAGGGACAGCGTCAGGGCAAAGGCAAAGATGGTGCCACCCCACTGGGTCACTGACAGTACCCCGGACGGCGCTGTCAGGGTTGACAGCGGCAAGACCTGAAAACTTTCCGCCACAGCAGAAACCAGCAGCAAATGGCCATCGATGGCCAGGAAGGCAAGGCTGAAGATGACACCCAGATATTGCCCCAGTATCGGGATGAAGCCCGGCACCGATGCGTCGTACAAAGTTGCAAACCCCAGGCCCATTTGCAAACCGATGAATTCACCTGCCAACTCCGCCGCGTGGAACACCACCTGCATTGCAAATCCCATGGCCAGGCCAATCAAGACCTGCTGCGCCATGATCAGCAGACCTGCGGCCGAGCCGGGGGTGATACCCGCAGGAGCCGTGACCAAGGGCGCCACCAGCATCGTCAGCAGCAATCCGAGGCCGATCTTCACGCGGGCCGGCACACTTGGATTGCCAATCACGGGAGCGCTGGCGATGAGGGCGAGAATGCGTGTCAATGGCCACGCAAACGCTGCCAGCCAGGTTTCCATCTGTGCGGTGGTGAGGTTGATCATGCGTCGATCAGCCTATCATGGCCGGAATGCTGTTGAACAGATCTCGCATGTAATCCAGCATGACACCCATCATCCAGTGGCCTGCCACAAGAAGCACCAGAAAGATCGCCAGCAGCTTGGGGATGAAGGACAGCGTCTGTTCATTGATCTGGGTGGCGGCCTGAAACACGCTGACCAGCAGGCCGATAAGCAGCGCCGCAAGCAGTGGTGGGGCCGCCATCAGCAGCATCACTTGCAGTGCCTGCTGTGCGATGGTAAGTACGCTCTCGGGTGTCATAAGGCGCTCGCTGATCGCCTCAGGTGTGGAAACTCTGGACCAAGGAGCCAATCAACAGATTCCATCCATCAGCCAGCACGAACAACATGATCTTGAACGGAAGCGATATGGTTGCCGGTGACATCATCATCATGCCCATCGACATCAATACGCTGGCCACGACCATGTCAATGATCATGAACGGCAGGAAAACGAGAAATCCGATCTGGAAGGCGGTCTTGAGTTCGCTGACGACATAGGCCGGCACCAGTATCCGCAATGGCACCTGTGTCGCATCCTGCAGCGGCGCTTGTTTGGCAATGCGGACAAACAGGGCCAGGTCGGTCTCGCGCGTCTGGCGCAGCATGAAGCCATGCAGCGGGACGGTCCCCTTGTCGAGCGCTTCGGTGAACGTGATCTTGTTCTCGGCCATTGGCTGGTAGGCTTCGGTGTAGATCCGGTCGAGCACAGGTGACATGACAAAAAGCGTCAGGAACAAGGAGAGCCCCACCAGCACCTGGTTGGAGGGCGTTGATTGCACTCCCAGCGCGTGGCGCAGCAAAGACAGCACGATGACGATGCGGGTAAAGCTGGTCATCAACAGCAGCACGGACGGCAGGAACGACAAGGCCGTGAGCATCAGCAGGGTTTGCACGCTCAGGGTATAGCTTTGACCCCCTCCAGGGCTGGGGGTGCTGTTGAACGCCGGCAACGCCAGGTCCTGCGCCAGCGCCGGCGCGCTGAACACCAGCCACAGCAGCAGGCCCGCTAACGACAGCAGGGCCAGTCGTCTGGTCCGCTTAATCATGCGCACGTCCTTCGATTTTGCGACTTAGCCAGCTTGCAAAACTGGCGCCTGCAGTGGCAGGTGCGGGTGCGCCCGGCTGCGATGCGGAGGCCACTTTTGGCATGGTGTGCAGGGTCGTCACCTGACCCGTGGCCACCCCCACCAGCAGCCAGGTTTCGCCAACCTCGACCAGCACAATGCGCTCACGCTGGCCCACTGCAGTACCTGCGAGCACCCGGATCAGCCCGGCGCCGGGCGCGTGAAATGCGGAAAAGCGCTTGAGCAGCCAGGCCACAGCGCCGACCAGTGCGAGCACCAGAAACAGGCCGACCATGACCTGGGTGACACTGCCGGCAGACAGGGCTGCGCCGGGTAAATCAGATTGTGGAATGCTCATAAGTTCTACCGGTTGAGCTTGCGGATGCGCTCGGAGGGCGTGATGACATCGGTCAGGCGTATGCCGAACTTGTCATTGACGACAACAACCTCCCCTTGTGCAATCAGGCAGCCATTGACCAGCACATCCATCGGCTCGCCGGCCAGGCCATCGAGTTCGACCACTGATCCTTGGGCAAGTTGGAGAAGGCTCTTGATCGCTATCTTGGTGCGGCCCAACTGAACCACCATTTGCACCGGAATGTCCAGAATCATGTCCAGATCGGTCCGCTGCGCCGCATTGGAATTCTGATTCTGGGCCGTGAATTGCTCGAATATCTGCGCCCCCGCAGCCGCAGCCGGGGCGGCTGTGGACGCTGCCTGCTCCTGCATCGCCGCACCCCAGTCATCGGCGTCAATTTTTTCCTGCTCTGCGTTATTTTCCATGGTGCCCTCTCTCTCAATCGCCGCCCGAGTTGGTCAGCAGTTTGTCAACCTTCAGTGCGTACTGCCCATTGAATACGCCGTAGCGACACTCCATTACCGGAATCCCGTCAACCGTGGCAGCAATGGCGTCCGGTACTTCGATATCGATCACATCACCGACTTTCATCTCCAGTATCGAGTCGAGCCTGACCTCGGCGTGTCCGAGGTTGGCGACGAGTTCGACCTCCGCCGTCTGAATCTGTTGTGTCAGCAGGCGCAACCAACGCTTGTCCACTTCCAGATGATCCCCTTGCAGGCTGCCATGCAGCAGGTCACGTACCGGCTCGATCATCGCGTAGGGCAGACAGATATGAAATTCGCCCGAGGTGGTTCCGAACTCGATAATGAAAGTGGTCACGACCACCACTTCGTTTGGCGTGGCAACATTGACGAACTGCGTGTTCATCTCGGAGCGAACAAACTCGAACTCCAACGCGTACACCGGCTTCCAGGACTTCCCGTACTCGTCAAGCACCACACCGAGCAAACGCTGGATGATGCGCTGCTCGGTCTGGGTAAAGTCGCGTCCCTCGACCCGGCTGTGAAACCGGCCGTCGCCACCAAACAGGTTGTCCACCACCAGGAAGACCAGACTCGGATCAAAGATGAACAGTGAAGCGCCACGCAACGGTTTGGCCGTCACGATGTTCAGATTGGTTGGCACCACCAGGTTGCGGATGAACTCGTTGTACTTGAGGACCCGGATCGGGCCAATCGAAACTTCAGCCGTGCGTCGCATGAAATTGAACAGACCGATGCGCAGTTGGCGGGCGAAGCGCTCATTGATCAACTCCAGGGTCGGCATGCGACCGCGCACGATGCGTTCCTGCTTCGCCAGATCGTAGGCGCGTACGCCAGTGTTATCGGCAGCAACCTTGACCTCGTCGACCTCCCCGTTCACGCCCTTGAGGAGTGCGTCAACCTCGTCTTGTGAGAGAAAGTCCTGGCTCATGTTCTTTACTGGATGAGGAAAGAGGTGAATAGCACGGATTCAAGACCGGTGGCGGCCGTGCTGTCGGGGACCGCCTGGATGATTTCCCGCGCCAGTTGTTCCGCCAGGACCTTCTTGCCTTCGGGTGTGGCCAGTTCGCTTGCCGTCTTGCCCATCAGCAACAAGAGGATGCGACTGCGTATCTCCGGCATATGGAGTTTGATCGGGGCCGCCAGTGCATCATCGGTGAGCTTGAGCGACAGACCGATCTGCAGATAGGGTGGCTGAGTGTCCTCACGTTGCAGGTTCACCGTAAACGGATCCAGCGGCACATAGGTTCGCGGCTTGGTGGATGCGGCCTTGGCACTGGCGGTCTTGCCAGC
>CAZZLB010000026.1:4202-14938 GCA_964654655.1 uncultured Rhodoferax sp.
ACGCTCGCATTGCCCAGTGTGATGCCGCTGTCAGCGAGCATTTCACGCAGACGTGGCATGGCCACTTCGAGCGCCTCACGCACCGACGCATGCGCCGAAAAAAACTGGGCGCTGGCCTGGCTCTGGTCGAGCGATATGGCAATCTTCAGCGGCCCCAGCTCAGGCGGGTTGAGGTGGAGCTGTGCGACCTGGTGCTTTTGGTCAACCATCCACACCATCTTGTCTGCCACGGCCTGATCCCAACCGCGCTCACCCACACGTGTCTGTACCACGGCCGATGGTTCCGGGACGCTGCGGGTCGCTGCGGCACTGCCTGCTTGCGTCGCCGGCACCGTTATGGCGGATGGGAGTGGCGGCTCGGCCCGAAAACTCGAAGCATCGGGAAGGGGCGCTGCCAGCATATCCTTGATCGGTTCCGAACGCCCTGCCAACAAGGCATTGACCGGTGCAGCCTTGGGCAGCAGGTTGGGTGGGGCCATTGCGGCCGGAACGCTGCTCGCCTCAAGTGTGAGCGCGGTCTCGGCCAAGGTCGGTGGAGCAGCTGTTGCTTTGGAACCTGCCAGCCAGGTGCTCGGGGGCGTCTGCCGGTCCGCCACCGGTAGCAGTGCCGATGCGAGGGCCTGAGGCAAGGGCAGCGCGCCCGGATCGAGCGCTGTCGCTGCTGCACCTGCCTCGACTGCTGGATCCAACGTCGCGCCTGCAGGTGCTGGAATCAGTGCCGATGCCAATGCTTGCGGCACAGGCAAGGCGCCTGCATCCGGCGCGGATCCTGCGGTCGACGCTGCAACTGGTGGCAATGTCGCTGGCATTGCTGGCAGTACAGGCAGGGCCAGGGCGTCGGGCAAGACGCTTGCGTCCTGTGCGGTATCGGTCTGTTCTGCAAGCGCCTTGCCACTGCTGTCTGCCCTGGCGCTTGCGACGGTGGTTTCTCCAGCGACAGACAGTGCCTTGCCCAAGCCCTTGCCCAGCATCTGAATCAAGGCGTCGTGAAAGGAATTCTCATCGGTCTGCACTGCACCGGGCAGGCCGGCGTTCTGCTGCAATGCGCTTGCCTGCGCCCGCCGGGATGCAGCGGGTTCCTGCGGTGATGCCGCAATGGGCAAATTGGTCATGATGCATCCTTCATACAAATTCACGAGTCATGTCATGTGGGATTGGTTGCGATGCCACCAGAGCGCCCACCCGCAAGAAAATCCTTCAAGACAAAGTTGTCCTGTTCCTTTTGTTCCAGCTTGGCTTGCACCACGCGTTGTTCCTGGTGATGGCGCTGCTCAAGGGTCTCGAAGGACCTGAGCCGGCCCTGCGCCGCCTGCCAATGCAGCTTGCCCGCTTCGACCTGCTGCTCGGCCGAGGCCACCATCTCGCGCTGCTTCTCGATGGCCGCGTCAATCGTGTCAATGAACTGCCGGAAATTGAGCCAGCCGATGCTTCCGATGCCAAGCTTGGCGTCACTGACGAGCCGGTTGGAGTATTCAAGACGGTAGTCCAGCAGGAGCTGCAAACGACTCTGCATGTCCCGCGCGTGGACGTTGACCAGTCCCAGCTGCGCCGCAGCCTCGTCACTGCGCTCCTGCGCCAGGTCCAGCAGTGTCTTCAAAGGAAAGGGCTTGGACATTCAGGACGACCTTGCTGGTTTCTGTGTCAATGGCTGCTTTGCGGTCATAGACTTCCCGGAAACAGGCTGGCGAGCTGGGCGATGCTCGCTGCATAAGTTTGACTTTCCTGCATGCCCTGCTGCAGGAAACTTGCCAGATGCGGCTGCATCTGGATGGCCAGATCGAGCTGCGGATCATGTCCGCTGCTGTATGCGCCCACGCTGATCAGATCGCGACTGCGCTGGTAACGCGCATAGATGGCTTTGAAGTGGCGTACCAGTTCGAGTTGTTGCGCGCTCACCAGATTGGGCAGCACCCGACTGATGGAAGCCTCGATGTCAATGGCAGGGTAATGGCCCTGATCGGCGAGAGTGCGCGTCAGAACAATATGGCCGTCGAGAATGGCGCGCGCACTGTCCACCACCGGGTCCTGCAGATCGTCGCCTTCAGCCAGAACCGTATAAAAGGCTGTGATCGAGCCGCCACCCTCACTGCCATTGCCAGCGCGCTCCACCAGATGCGACAGCTTTGCGAACACCGAAGGCGGATAGCCCTTGGAGACCGGTGGTTCGCCAATGGCCAGCGCGATTTCGCGCTGTGCCATGGCGTAGCGAGTGAGCGAGTCCATGATCAGCAGCACGTGCTTGCCCTGGTCGCGAAAATGCTCCGCGATGGCAGTGGCGTAGGCAGCTCCCTGCAAACGCATCAGCGGGTTGGTGTCGGCGGGCGCTGCAACCACGACGGAACGCGCCAGCCCCTGCGGACCGAGGATGTCCTCGATGAACTCCTTGACTTCACGGCCGCGCTCACCGATCAGCCCGACCACAATGACATCAGCGCTCGTATAGCGCGCCATCATTCCGAGCAGCACACTCTTGCCAACACCGCTGCCGGCGAACAGACCCATGCGCTGACCCCGTCCCACGGTCAATAGTGCGTTGATGGCGCGCACACCCACATCCAGTGCGTCCCTGATGGGCCGACGCTCGAGCGGATTGATGGCGCGACGCTGCAGCGGGGCGCTGCGCGCACAGACCACCGGACCGAGCCGGTCCAGCGGACGCCCGACGCCGTCGAGCACACGTCCAAGCAGCTCTTCGCCGACCGGGTTGTGCCTGGATCGGTCGTGCCCGCGTCGCAGCGGCTGCACCGCACCCCCAATGCGCGGCAGCGTGTGCAGCGCATCGATCGGAAAAATTCTCGCGCCCGGCACCATGCCATAGACTTCGCTCGCCGGCATCAGAAACAGTTTGTCGCCGGAGAAGCCGACCACCTCGGCGTTGATCGAACTGTTGTTGGGCAGTTCCACCGTGCAACTGCTGCCTACCGACAGCTTCAGACCGGTCGCTTCCATCACCAGACCGGCAACGCGTGTCAGGCGCCCACTGGCCAGCATCGGATTGACACGGGCTGCCATGTCATTGCAGTCGCGCAGAAATCTGCACCAGCTGTCGTTGCGCAGGGCGAGCTCATTCGATCCAGACATTCTCGCCCCCCATTCCTTCCACCACCCGTTGCCAGCGGCGTTCCAGTGTCGCGTCGATCTCGCACTCAGGCGCCTCTACACGGCAACCGCCACGCGCGATCTCGGCGTTGGCGATGATTTCCCAGTTTGACTGTTGCAGTTGCTCGCCAAGATTGGCGCGTACCAGGGCCGCGTCCTCGGGGTGCAGCACCAGACGCGCGCGCTGATGTGAGGACGGCAACTGGGCCAGTACATCGTTGACCAACGCCAGAATCACTTCCGGCTTGAGCTTGATGGCCTGGCGCAATACCTGTTTGCTGATCGTCAGCACCAGGCCGAGCAGGTCGTCGGCCACACCCTGATCGAAGCGCTGCATGTCCTGCGCCAGGGCCAGCATGATCTGTTGCAGCCGTTGTGCCTCGTCATCCACCTTGGCGCGGCCTTCACGGTAGCCCTTGGCGTAGCCTTCGTCCTGCGCCTGGCGGCGAAGCTGTTCCAGTTGTGCAGCGGTGGGCAGCACGACCGCACCCTTGAGGCTGGCGGAAGCGGGTGTATCAAACGAATCGAGCTCCCAGCGCTGGTACGCGGTGCGACTCTCCCTTGATGCGGTGAAATCAGACATAGGCGTCATCGCTCTTGCCACCCAGTGCAATCTGACCCTCGTCGGAGAGCCGGCGCACGATCTTGAGAATTTCCTTTTGCTGCGCTTCGACTTCGGACAGGCGCACCGGCCCTTTGGCCTCGAGATCGTCGCGCAGAATTTCGGCAGCGCGTTGCGACATATTGGAGAGAATCTTCTCGCGCAAGGCCTCCGACGCGCCTTTGAGGGCGATGATCAGGGCTTCGGACTGCACCTCGCGCATCAGCAACTGGATGCCGCGATCGTCAATGTCGACAATGTTCTCGAACACAAACATTTCATCGAGAATCTTCTGCGCCAGTTCCGCGTCGTATTCCTTGACGCTTTGCATGACCGAGCCCTCTATCGTGGTGGACATGAAGTTCAGTATTTCGGCGGCCGTGCGAACGCCACCCATCTGGCTCTTCTTGAGATTGTTGTTGCCCGACAGCAGCTTGGTCAGCACATCATTGAGTTCGCGCAAGGCCGATGGCTGAATTCCGTCCAGTGTGGCGATACGCAACACCACATCGTTGCGCAGGCGCTCGCTGAAGTGCTTGAGGACTTCGCTGGCCTGGTCGCGGTCCAGATGCACGATGATGGTGGCGATGATCTGCGGGTGTTCGTTGAGAATCAACTCGGCGACCGCTGCAGAATCCATCCACTTCAGACCTTCGATGCCGCTGGTGTCGCCGCCCACCATGATGCGGTCAATCAGATTGCCCGCCTTGTCGTCACCCAAAGCGTTGGTGAGCACGGTGCGCAGGTATTCGTTGGAGTTCAGACCCAGCGGAGATTTTTCTTCGGCCTTGAGTCGAAAGGCGCTCAGCACGTCGTTGACCTTTTCCCGCGTCACTGCTTTCAGATTCGCCATGGCCGAGCCGAGCTTCTGGACCTCGCGCGGCCCCAGATGCTTGAACACCTCGCTGGCGCCTTCCTCTCCCAGTGAGAGCAGCAAGATGGCACTGCGTTCCAGACCTTCGTTATCCATCCTTGTTCACCCATTCCTTGACGACGCTGGCGACCAGTTGCGGCTCGTTACGGGCGAGCTGCTTGACCGCATCGAGATTGCCGGTCTGGCTCTCCGGTCGCGGTGCGGCAGGCTCGGCGTCGGGATTGCTGGCGGCTTGCCTGATCTCCTGCGGATCGGGCACATTCAGGTTGGACAGCAGGGGTCGCAGGATGCCAAAGACCAGGTACAGCAGCAAGGCCGCAATCAGCACGTAGCGGCCTATGTCCTTGGCCATGGCAAGGGTCTCTGCTTGCTTCCACAGCGGCACTTCCGCGATCGGATCAAGCGGGGCCACGGAGAACGCGCTGTTGGTGACATTGAGCGAATCGCCCCGCTCCTTGCTGAAACCCATCACCTCCTTGACCAGTGCGTTGATCTGCTCCATTTCCTCGGGGCTCAGTGGCTTGGTCGTGGTCTTGCCCTCTTCGTCGACCAGCTTGCGATGATTGACCACGACAGCAACCGACAGTCGCTTGATGCCGCCGACCGATTGGCGGGTATGACGGATGGTCTTGTCGACCTCGTAGTTCACGGTCGCGTCGCGTCGCGTATTGGCGGCTGCGGCACCGGCGCTGCTGGCGCCTGGCGCAGCCGCGGAGGCCGCCACGATGGGCGCATTGGCGTTTGCGCCCGGCTGGTTGCTGAGCGCGCCAGGCACGCCGGAAGCGCCGGAGCCGACCGTGCCGCCAGAGTTGTTCGATTCGGTCGTCTGCTGGCTGCGCACCGCCGCCGATGCAGCTGGATTGGGAGTAAAGATCTCAGCCAGGTTCTCGGTCAGCGTGAAATCGATGTCGGCGGTGACCTGGGCCAGCACATTGTTGTTCCCGGCAATGGGCGCCAGAATCGCCTCGATCCGCTTGGCAAAGCCCTGTTCCACTTCACGCCGGTAGCGCAACTGGCCCGGGTCCAGCCCCATCACACTGGCGTCCGATGAAGTGAGCAGACTTCCGGTCTGGTCTATCACGGTCACATTTTTTACTGGCAGGTCCGGAATGCTGCTCGAGACCAGGTGCACGATGGCGCTGACCTGGCCGGCGTCCAGGCTGCGTCCCGGGTGCAGGCTGAGCAGCACCGACGCGCTGGGCTTTTGCGGCTCGCGGACGAACACCGATGGTTTGGAAAATGCCAGATGCACACGGGCGCCGTTGACCGCCGCAAGGGACTGGATCGAACGCGCCAGTTCACCCTCCAGCGCGCGTTGGTAGTTGACCTGCTCCTGAAACTGGGAAGTGCCGAATTTCTGGGTTTCCATCAACTCAAAGCCAACCAGTCCTCCCTTGGGCAAGCCCTGGCCGGCAAGGCGCAGACGCACCTCATGCACCTGGTTTGACGGCACCAGCAGGGCACCACCGCCCTCGGCAAACTTGAAGGGCACGTTCATCTGTTGCAGTGAGGCAATGACGGCGCCGCCATCCCGGTCAGAGAGATTGGCGTACAACACCCGGTAGTCGGGGCTCTGGCCCCAAAGCCATCCGGCGACCACCAGGGCCGTCATGGCGGCCAGCGCCACCATCAGACCCAATTTCTGCTTCGACGGAATCAAGCCGAGCATTTGGGCTGTGGGTAATCGTGCGCCTGCTGTTGCCATGATCTTTCAATTGAATTGACTGCTGCAGCTATTGTGGGCACGGCGCGCCGCTTCAAATCGGCAAGCAGAGGGCATTTATGGTGCGTATTCCTTTGCATTGCGTCATGGCACGGTGTTAGCCTTTGACACGTAGCAAAGACACACCCCATGAATCGGTCCAACGCACTCAGTCCGCAGCAAATGGAGCAGGCTTTTCACCTGTTCAACGCTGCATCGTCGGACCTCTGCACGGCCTACGGCGAACTGCGTCAGCAGGCGCTTGTACTCTCCGAGGAACTGGCGCTGGCCAATGGCGAGTTGCGGCGTCAGTTTGCCGAGAAAGAGGCCATGCGCGAATCCCTGGCGCGCCAGGAACGGCTCGCCGCCATGGGAGAAATGGCAGCGCATCTGGCGCATCGCCTGCGTACGCCGCTGGCCACTGCCTTGCTTTATGCGGCGCAGCTGGGGCAGCCTGATCTGCCGGCGCCGCAGCGGCGCGGCTTTGCCGACAAGACCGTCGAGCGGCTGCATGATCTGGAGCGCCTGATCGCCGACATGCTGCAGTTCGTGCGTGGCGCCAGCCCCGCCTACGAGCAGGTGGCGGCCTGCGACATTCTGCACAAGGTGTTTCATACCATCGAGGCGCAGGTCCTGGCACGCGGATTGACGCTTGAATTGCGCGACCACAGTGCTGGCAGTTCCTTCGCCGCGGATCCGCAAGGACTTTGCAGTGCACTGCTCGGTCTGATCGACAACGCCATGCAGGCCAGTTCAGCGGGCGCCAGCATCTGTCTGTCGGCAAGCATCGAAGGCGCACATCTGGCATTTCACGTTTCAGACACCGGAACCGGCATCGCGCAGGAAGCGCAAGCGCGCCTGTTCGAGCCGTTTTTTACGACGCGCCGCCAGGGCACCGGACTCGGATTGGCGCTGGTGCGCGCCGTGGCCGAGGCCCACGGTGGTCAGGTTCAGGCGCGCTCGACCCCAGGCGCCGGAAGCGAATTCATTCTGAGTGTTCCGCTCATGCAGGCCAATGCCAGTGCAAGCGCAGCACATCAACTCACACAGGCACAAGGAGCACGGCATGACATCGCTGCCACTGCTGATTGTTGAAGACGACCGCGACCTGCGCGATGCCCTGTGCATCACGCTGGAGCTCGCCGGCTACACCCTGATCGCCGCCGCCGATGGCTGCGAGGCGCTGGCGATCATGGAGCATGAACGCCTTGGCCTGGTTGTCAGCGACCTGCAGATGCAGCCGATGGACGGCTTTGCCCTGCTGCGCGAAATCCGGCGCCACGATGCGCGCCTGCCGGTGATCCTGATGACGGCGTTTGCCGACATCGAAAACGCCGTTGCCGCAATGCGCGCGGGGGCCGCCGACTACATTGCCAAACCCTTTGAGCCCGAACGGCTGCTGACACTGGTTGAGCGCTACCACTTGCGTGCGCCTGAAGCGAGCAGGGCGCTTGCGCCCAGCGTCACGCTGGACATGAAATCGGTGGAACGCAAACACATCATGGACACGCTGCGCGCGGTGGGTGGCTCGCGCAAGCTGGCCACCGAGCGCCTGGGTATCAGCGAGCGCACCCTGCGCTACAAGCTGCAGCGTTACCGCCTGGAATTGCCGAATTAACGAATTGACGCAAGGAGAAGACCATGGACATCAACGCCATAGACAAGTTGCTGGGTCAACTGCGTGCCGGTGCGGCGATGGCCGGCCAGTCGGTCGGAGGGGTTGGCGGGGCAGGTGCGGCGGGTGCAGCCGGTGCGCCCGTCGCTGGCACTGATTTCGCCAAGGTGCTCAAGAATTCAATCGACGGTGTCAACGCCCGCCAGGTCGAAGCGACCAATATGCAGCGCGACTTTGAGCTCGGCGTTCCCAACACCAACCTGAACGACGTCATGATCTCGATGCAGAAGGCCAACCTGTCGTTTCAGCAGATGGTGCAGGTCCGCAACCGCCTGGTTACGGCCTACCACGACATCATGAATATGCAGGTGTGATCAGGTCCGGACTGACAAGGCGGAGCGAGCTCAGCCCAGATACCGGCGCTCGCGTTCGGCCTTGTTGACATAGCGCTGGATCAGCGCGCGTTCGCGCTCGCGCATGCCTATGAATTCGCAGCCAACGCGGCGGTGCACCGCGCCACTGGGGAAGCGGATGTCAAAGGTGCCACGCACCATGAGGCTGGTAAGGACTTCAACTCCCTCGGGCCGCCCCAGACTCTGGGTGCTGCCATACAGTGCACCAAAACTGGTGTCCTTGCCCAACTCAGGCAAGGGGATGCGGCAGCGGTTAAAACGTGTGCCGGTCTCGATCTCGGGGTCACCCGGTGGCAGCGCCAGCGCCACGCCGCCGCAGCTGATGTCGACTATGTCCATTTCATCGGGTACGCCCAGGGCCTGCGCATCGGCAATGATGCACACCGGCGGGTCGCCGCGCGGTGTGGGCACGCGGTAGTTCTCGCGGCGCTGCAAGCGCAGCAAAGTTTCGGGGATGCTCATGCCAAAGACCTCGTGCCCCTCATGGCGCGCCGCATGCAGCGCCTCCACGCTCATCTGGATGCGCACGCCATCGAGTTCGGTCACACAGACAATCCTGCTGGCGTTCAAGGCGCGCTGGTTGGCGTCGGCTTTGGACCCCAGATCGAGCAGCACCAGGTTCTTCTCAGGGATCACCGCCACAACCGATGTCAGGATGAAGTCGTCGCCAACGCTGCCGATGTAGGCCATGACAGCTGCGCGGGACTTGCGCAGCGCGCCCAGAATGGAGGCAACTTCGTTGCGTCCACGAACCGCATATTTGCTCAGATCTGTACTGCCTGCCGGCGTCTGGTCGGAGAGATCGTTCATAGAAGTATCGTCAGGATAAGGTTGAAACGGCTAGAGTATCTCCGATAGGCTGGCGGGTCCGCTTTTTTCCAGCCGGTAAACCCAGGCCAGCAGCTCTGCCACTGCCATGTAGAGCGCTGGCGGAATGCGCTGGTCCAGGTCAACCTGCATCAGCAGCGCCACCAGCTCTTTGGATTCATGCACATAGACGCCGTGTTGATGCGCTCGCTCGATGATCGCCTGGGCGATCAGGCCGCGGCCCTTGGCCACGACACGCGGCGCGTCGTTGTCGCCGCCGTAAGCCAGGGCAATGGCGGATTGGCGTGAGTCAGGTTTGCGCATGGCGGGAGATCGCAATACGTGCGTCCGGCAGACCGGCTGCTGCGAGCGCTTGTTGCAACAAAGCACCGTTCTCTTGCAACAGCGCTGCACTGGCGGCCTTGTCGGCCTCGACGCGGATCATGATGCCGCTTGCGTTGAAGCTCAGCATCGCATTGAGTTCGCCGAGCCGGGGCAAGACCAGACGCAGCCGTGTGTTCCAGTCTGGTTGCGGTGTGCCGTCGGCCTGCGCATAGGCCTGCTTATCGGCCGGCTGCTCTTCCACCGTCCACTGCATCCACTGCTTGGGCCAGATCTCGAGCTGCATCATGACCACCGAGGTATCGAGGGTGGCGAGTTGCATCTGAACCAGTGGCAGCGCCTGTGGCGCAATGGCCTGCATCGCGGTCTGCGCCCCTGGCTGTGCATCTGCCTGCGCCGAGCGCACCATCCGGGCCTGGGGTTCCTGCATGATCTGCGGCAAATCGCGCGTGCCGGCCAGCCATTGCGCCTGATGCGATTCGTAGAACAAACCGCTGGTGCTCAGCGTCTGGGCCAGCTGACCCGATAAGCGCGTGCCATCAGCTGGCGCGGTGCTGAGCAGGGGGCCGCTTACCGCAGCGGTGGTAGGCATGGGCGCCTCGCCGGCCTGCAGCATGGCGGCAGCCACCAGACGACCGGCCGTTGACAAAGTGGGGGTTTCCGCCGAGCCCTGCTGCGCGATGCCTTGCAACTGAAAGGTCGGGTTGGGCTCGCGCGTCACAAAGGCCAGCTCCAGCGTGTCGCCCGCCGCAACGAACGTGGGCAGGCTCATGCGCAGTTCCTGCCCTGCCACCAGAACCTTGTAGCTGCCATCGGGCAGCTTGGCATCCACCCGCGCGGCAAGAATTTCTCCGGGGTCAAGCTGCGGCAGCAGACGCAGGGCGTCCGAGCGACCGGCCGCCACAGAGCGCGTGCCAATGACCGGCTCTGAGCCCTTGAGCAGGATGGCCGGAATCATCATGGGGCATGCCCCTGGCGGGAACCAGCGGCTATGCGCCGGCGCTGACCCCGTAAGCGCTCTGCAGGCGATGCTGCTGGCGCGCGCTGCCAAGGTACTGCGTGAGTTGATGCATCCATGGTTCGGTGCATTCTCGCACCTTGGCGTCGTCGGCCAGCGCCTTGCGCAGCAGCTCGAACTTGCGCTCGGTGAAATGCTTGCCCTCGGTCGGGGCCGTGTCGGCCCGGCGCAACTGATCCGTCAGGCTGCGGCAGTCCTGCTCCAGAGCCACCAGCCGGTCCCAGTCGCTGGCTTGCGCTGCCTTGACCATCTCGCCGGTCTTGTC
>CAZZLB010000027.1:0-2982 GCA_964654655.1 uncultured Rhodoferax sp.
CCCCACCCCTCCCTTTGCTCGGCTGCTGGCCTGGGTTCCCGGGCGTCGGCCCCCTTCGCGTCTGCCACAACGCTGGATTGGCAGCCACCGCGTTGAGGCCAAAATGCTGGCACGCAAGGTGTGCTTGCCCGCGAGCGTGGGCCAGAGAGCGGATACCCGGTCCGCCAGCCTGGCCACCAGCAGTCGCCATGATAAGGATTCTCTCCAGGAAGTTGCCCGTAACATAGAGCACGTAAAATTTCTTGTCACCGAATCTTTTCAAACCCAGCGATGCATCAGGAACAGAATCCAACACAGCTCATCGCACTCGACTGGGGCACCTCGTCCTTGCGGGCCTATCGTCTTGGTGCTGCCGCCCAAGTACTGGAGATGCGATCCTTGCCTTGGGGCGTGATGAAGCTGCCACAGGTCGTCACAGCCGAAAATTCCGGCGGCTATGCAACTGCGGGCTTTGAGTTGGCTTTCGAAGAAGCCTGTGGCGACTGGCTGCGCGCCGCACCGCAGGCCGCTGTGATCGCGGCCGGAATGGTAGGCAGCCGCCAGGGCTGGTGCGAAGCGCCCTATCTGTCGGTACCGATTGCGGTCGACCGGATCGGGACCACGCTGAGCACAGTGCGTACCAGAGGCGGCCAGACAGTCCACATCGTCCCCGGCCTGATCGAGAACTCGGCACTGCCCAACGTCATGCGTGGCGAAGAAACCCAGGTGATAGGCGCGCTCAGCATGCTCGATGCCGGCAAGACTGCGTCCGAAATCCTGATCGGCTTGCCTGGCAGTCATTCCAAATGGGTGCAGGTACGAAGGCAGCATGATGCAAAAAATCACATCGAGCATTTCCACACCTTCATGACCGGCGAGGTCTATGCAGCGCTGTGCGAGCACACGATTTTGGGACGCAGCATGGAGGCCGGCGATGTCGATGGCGACCATGGTGCGGCCTTTGATCGCGGCGTCCTGGTAGCGCAGACGCCGGCCGGACGTGCCGGGGTTCTTTCGACCATCTTCAGCGCACGCACGCTGGGACTGACGGGCGTACTCGATGGCGCAGCCCAGCGTGAATATCTTTCCGGTCTGCTGATAGGTCACGAAATAGCGGCACTGCAAGCCTTGCTGGCGGAACAAGCTCATCAAGCTGCGCACATCCTGCTGGTCGGTGAGGCAGCATTGTGTGCCCGGTACACACGTGCCCTCAGAGCCTATGGCCTTGATCAGGTCCAAACCGCAGCGCAGGCAACGGAACGCGGCTTGTGGAAGCTGGCCATGTCTGCCGGTCTGCTTGTCGCGTAGTTCATCAAGGAATCATCACATGCTCAAGAACGCAATGCAACACTGTGGGCTGATCGCGGTTCTACGCGGGATTCGGCCGGATGAAGTTGCGGCCATTGGCCAGACACTGTACCGGGCTGGATTCAGGGTGATCGAAGTGCCTTTGAACTCCCCGCAACCGTACGAAAGCATACGGATATTGCGAGCAACGCTGGCTGCGGACTGTGTGGTCGGTGCGGGCACCGTGCTGTCAACAGCGCAAGTGGCAGAAGTAAAAAGTGCAGGAGGCGAAATCATCGTGATGCCGCACAGCGACCTCAAGGTGATAGCTGCGGCCAAACAGGCCGCCATGGTCTGTGCTCCAGGCGTGGCCACCCTGACTGAAGCCTTTGCCGCACTGGCCGCGGGCGCTGATGCACTGAAAATGTTTCCTGCCGAGCAGCTCAGCCCGAGCGTCGTGAAAGCCTGGCGCGCGGTCATGCCGAGTGAAGTCAAATTGATCCCGGTGGGCTCAATCACACCTGCAGCGATGGCACCGTTTGTCGCTGCCGGCGCATCCGGCTTTGGCTTGGGATCAGCGCTCTACAAGCCAGGCCTGAGCGCAACGCAGGTCGGCCAGCGTGCCGACGAATTCGTCGCTGCGTGGAAGACCACGCAAAAGCATCCATCGATCTGATTCAATCAAGCCATGAAGATCACCAAACTTACTACGTACATTGTTCCGCCGCGCTGGTGTTTTCTGAAAATAGAAACCGATGAAGGTGTGTTCGGCTGGGGCGAACCGGTGGTTGAGGGGCGGGCACACAGCGTGGCGGCTGCGGTTGAAGAACTGTCCGACTATCTTGTTGGCAAGGACCCGCGCAACATCGAGGATCACTGGACCGTGTTGTACCGTGGCGGCTTTTATCGCGGCGGCGCCATCCACATGAGTGCGCTGGCCGGTATCGATCAGGCGCTGTGGGATATCAAGGGCAAGGCACTCGGCGTCCCGGTATGTCAGCTGTTGGGCGGCCCGCTGCGCAACAGCATCCGCGTCTACTCCTGGATTGGTGGCGACCGTCCGGCCGATGTTGCCGCCGCCGCCAAGGATGCGGTGGCGCGTGGGTTTTCTGCAGTCAAGATGAACGGAACCGAAGAACTGCAGTTCGTCGATTCGTATGAAAAAGTGGAAGCAGCACTGGCCAATGTGGCGGCGGTGCGCGACGCCGTCGGTCCCCACATCGGCATCGGCGTCGACTTTCATGGTCGGGTCCACAAGCCGATGGCCAAGGTCCTGATCAAGGAACTGGACCAATACAAGCTGATGTTCATCGAGGAGCCGGTCCTGAGCGAAAACTACGAGGCACTCAAGGAACTTGCCGCCTTGACCAACACCCCCATCGCTCTGGGTGAGCGACTCTTTTCGCGCTGGGATTTCAAACGAATCCTGAGCGAGGGCTACGTCGACATCATCCAGCCCGATGTCTCGCACGCCGGCGGTATCACCGAAACCCGCAAGATCGCCACCATGGCTGAAGCCTACGACGTCGCCGTGGCGCTGCACTGCCCGCTGGGGCCCATAGCGCTGGCCGCCTGTCTGCAGGTCGATGCGGTGTCGTACAACGCCTTTATCCAGGAGCAAAGCCTGGGCATCCACTACAACCAGAGCAATGATCTGCTGGACTATCTGAAGCAGCCCGAAGTCTTCGCCTACGACCAGGGCTATGTGAGCATTCC
>CAZZLB010000027.1:3082-14810 GCA_964654655.1 uncultured Rhodoferax sp.
ACGCCACCCCAGTCGACTTCGGCATAGGACAGGAAGTTGTAGACGGCGATCGGCAAGGTTTTGGTCCGCTCCATGCTGAGCACCTGCGAGAACATGAAGTTGTTCCAGGAAAAGATGAACGCCAATGTTGTCGCGGTGATGATGCCGGGGCCGGACAGGGGCAGAATGATCTTCACAAACGCCATCTGCCGCGTGGCACCGTCGACCATGGCCGATTCTTCAAGCTCACGCGGAATTCCGTCGAAATAGGTCGACATGATCCAGACCACGATGGGCAGCGCGATCAGCATGTGCGAGAGGATCAGCGCGACGTAGCTGTCCATCAGGTTCATTCGTGAAAAGATGATGTACCAGGGCATCAGGAAGGAGATGCCGGGCATCAGGCGTGCCAGCAGGATGAAGACGGCGAGCCTTTTCTGTGAGTAACGTGCAATGGAGTAGGCCGCCGGCAGTCCGAGCAGCAGCGACAGGCCGACCGCCATCGTGCCGACGATGGTCGAGTTCAGGAAATACTTCAGGAAGTCCTGCTCCTCGAAGACCTTGCGGTAATTGCGCAGCGTCGGCTCGAAAAACAGCTTGGGTGGCCAGGCGGTGATGTCGACCTGGGTCTTGAACGACGAGCTCAGCATCCACAGGAAAGGAAACAGCACGACCAGCGCAATGATCAGGACCATCACGTAGAACAGGATGTTTTTGGCAATCTTGTTTCTCATGGCGCCTGCCTAGTTTTCGCTGGAAGCGCGCAGCTTCATGATGCCCAGGCTGCACAGCAGCACCACCAGAAACAGCGCCACCAGAATGACCGAGGACTGGCCCATGCGGAAGTACTCGAAGCTGTACTTGAAACCCATGATGTTGAGCGTCTCGGACGCATAGCCGGGGCCGCCGCCGGTCATGGCGAAGATGATGTCGAAGGTCTTGAGTGCATCGATCAGGCGCAGAACCATCGCCGTCAGAATGACCGGCATGACCATCGGGATGGTCACATAGCGCAGGATCTGCCAATCGCTGGCACCGTCCACACGCGCCGCTTCGACCGGCTCCTCGGACAAACCGGCCAGACCGGCAAGCACGATCAGGGTGATCATGGGCGTCCACTGCCAGACATCGACCAGAACCAGCGACCCAATGACGGTGCTCTCGCTCGAAACCCAGCGGCCCTGCGGCAGCCCGAGCGCGTGCAGAGCGAAATTGAGCAGACCGATGGTCGGGTCGTAAAAGAGATTGAAGACTATGCCCACGGCGACGGGCGTGGCAACCAGGGGCAGCAAGAGCAGCAGCTTGGCAACGCTCTTGCCAACAAAAGCGCGGTTCAGAATCAATGCGATGGCAACGCCCAGCACAACCTCGATCGCCACGGCAAACGCCGTGAAAGTGAAGGTTCGGCCCAGCGCGTGCAGAAAACGGGGCTCGGAGAAAACGCGCAGGTAGCTGGTAAGACCGGCAAAAGCCGGCTCCACCCCCGAGGTGAGATTCCAGTTGGTAAAGCTCAGGTACAGCGTGTACAGAATCGGAAACACCATCAGCAAGCCGATGAAAACAAGGGCTGGCAGCGGAAACAGAATCTGCAGGTTCCGTTCGGTAAAGCTGGACTGGGTCATGTTGAGTGTTCGACCTGGCTTGCGCACCGTCCACCGGGGTGAGCGGTGCGCGTACCAGTTAGCCGAGAGTTGGCTTATTTGCCGTATTCGCCGCTATCCTGCAGCAGTTCGTTGACACGTTTGACCTTTTCCTGTGCCAACTGCTCAAGCTTGGTGGAAGTGCCCTTGGTGTTGATCGACTCGATGACAATTTCGCCGATGAGGTCGCGCGCTTCGCCCACGGCGCTCATGTAGGGCCGGTCAACCGGCGTGCCGTTCTTGGCGGCAAAAACGCGCGTCTGGATCAGACCAGGATTCATCTTGCCACGCACAACCGGGTCTTCCCAGACCGATGACCGTGCCATCGTGATGTTGTCCATCATGCCCTTGATCGCCATTTCCTTGCTCGATGCCCAGTTCAGGAACTTCATGGCCAGGTCCTTTTTCTTGGACTGGTTGGACACCGAGATACCCCATGACGAAACGATGAAGGGCGCGTTGGTCTTGGGTCCGGCCGGGAAGTTGGCAATGTCGAAGTTGGCCACCGGGATCTGGGTCTTGGACTGATCGACAACCTGGCCGTAGAACACCGAGGCGTCGGTCCACATCGCAACCTTGCCGGCCTGGAACAGCGGCATGATGTTTTCCCAGGACATCGACGTCACGCCCTTGGGGCCGTAGTTGCCCAGCATCTTGCCGTAATAGCGTACAGCGTCGATGGCCGGCTTCGAGTTGAAGACCGCCGTGCCTTTGTCGAGGTATTGCCCGCCGTAGTTGTAGACGTAGCTTGAGAGCTGCGTTACGGCCGCCGCGCCCTTGCCACGCGAGGCGAAACCGGCAACGTTTTCGGAATTGAGTTTCTGTGCCGCTGCCTCAAGTTCATCAAAGGTGGTTGGCACTTTCAGTCCGGCCTGTTGCAGCAGGTCCTTGCGATAGTAGAGCACCTGCCATTCGGTGACCAGCGGAACGATGTAGGGCTGACCACCAAACGAGGCGGCGTTCATGATGTTTTTCGGATAGTCGCTGAAGTCGTAACCAGCCAATGGCGCGTACCAGCCGTTCTTCGAGAACATCTTGCCTTCCTGCAGCGGGCGCGTCATGAACACGTCGACTGTGGAAGATTTGGTGGCAAATTCGGTGGTGAGCTTTTGTGTCAGCTGGCTTTCCTGCAAGCTTTCGACATTGACCTTGATGCCGGTGCTTTTCTCGAACTGCGGAATCGACAGCTTGAGCAACTCACCGTAGGGGTGGTTGGCCACCAGCACACGGATTTCACCCGATTGCGCCATGGCGCCCGAGCACAGGCACAGCGAAAACAGTGCGACCCCGATATTTGACAGTTTGTATTTCATGAAAACCTCCAAGTTAAATGAGCAAAGAACCACCTACCCTACACGATGGCGTCTGACGTGTTCTTGTCGAACACGTGCGTGTTGGCCATCTTGAAATCGATCTTTATCGTTTCGCCGACATTGATATCCTGCTTTGGCACGGCCATGCGCGCCACCAGGGCATGCGCACCGCAATTCAGGTGCGCGAAGATCTCGGACCCGAGCAACTCCACCACCTCGGCCCTGGCGCTGATGGTGCTGTCAACATCGGCATCCGCTGGATGCAGCGCAATGTCTTCCGGGCGAACACCGAAGACCACTTCCTTGCCGGCGTGCGCCAGCAGCTTGGCACGGAAGGCTTCGGGCATGGCGACGCGAAAGCTCGCACCGTCGATGATCAACTGACCAGCTTCGTTGACCAGTCGGGCGTCGAAGAAATTCATCGCCGGCGAGCCAATGAAGCCAGCGACGAAACGATTGACCGGCCGGGTATAGACATCCATCGGCGCCCCGCTTTGCTGTACCACGCCCTTGTTCATGATGAAGATACGGTCGGCCATGGTCATGGCCTCGACCTGATCGTGCGTGACATAGATCATGGTTGCACCCAGGCGGCGGTGCAGTTTGCTGATTTCGGCACGCATGGCCACGCGCAGTTTGGCGTCGAGGTTGGACAGCGGCTCGTCAAACAGGAACACCTTGGGTTTGCGCACAATGGCGCGGCCTACGGCCACCCGCTGACGCTGGCCACCGGAAAGTTCTTTGGGCTTGCGCTCCAGCAGTTCGGTCAGGCCCAGAATGTCGGCGGCCTCCTGCACCCGGGTATCGATCTCGGCTTCGGAGAGCTTGCGAATCTTCAGGCCAAAACCCATGTTTTCGCGCACGTTCATGTGCGGGTACAGGGCGTAGTTCTGGAACACCATGGCAATGTCGCGGTCCTTGGGCGCCATGTCGTTCACCAGCGCATCACCGATGTAGATTTCGCCCGAAGTGATGGTTTCCAGGCCGGCAATCATGCGCAGGGCGGTCGACTTGCCGCAGCCCGAAGAGCCCACCAACACGGCAAATTCCTTGTCCTGAATTTCAATCGACAAATCGTTGACAACGGTGACGGATCCGTACCGTTTGACGACATTTTTCAAAGTGACTTTGGCCAAGTGCGATAACTCCTTGTTCAGGCGGGCTGCAGGTTCAGTTCATCAATCCACTGGAGGGTCCTGGCGCACAACACAGACGACTCTAACGCACCATCGAGCTGAAGTACACGCTCCTCGCCCAGAGGATCTTCCAGTGTGGCAAACTGGCTTGCCACCAGGCTGCTGGGGAAGGGATGCCCGCCGGACCGGGCCTGTACCCGCGCATTCGCGAGTTCCTGCGTGATGCTGAGATGAACAAAGCTCAAGGGCTGAACCATCTGGCGAAGACGCGATCTATAAGCACGCTTGAGCGCCGAGCACGCCAGAACGGCCCCACCGGGGCAACTTAGCAGTTCCACACCGAGACGGTCCAACCACCCTTGCCGGTCCACATCGTCCAGAGCGACTCCCTGACGCATTTTCTGGATATTTTCTTGCGAATGAAACTGATCACCCTCGATGAAAGTCAGTTTCAGCGCGTCGGCCACGTGCCGGGCGAGCGTGGACTTGCCGCAGCCTGCGACCCCCATGACGATGATCCACAGGCTCTCGCGACGATGATCGGATGATGGGGATGGCGCGGACGGCTGGACTTGGAGCATTGAAGGCTCGCAAAATTGGATAGCGCTATCTTAACTATGAATCTGCGCAACCAAACCTAGGGTTTTCCCGATGGCGCGTGAGTTTGTTTGATTTGCCTCAATCGGAATTCATCGAGGCAGTTTGAAAACGAGAGACACTGACTGCATCCCTCTTGTTCATCACACAGCAGGTTGGCCTCTTGCGGATAGCGATATCTGGTAGGATTCCATCATGGTCAGCAAAAAACGGGCAAAAAGGGCTTCAGGGCGGGTCACGCTCGATGATGTGGCCCTGGCCGCAGGTGTGAGCCGGATGACTGTTTCGCGCGCACTGCGTGGGGACCGCAATGTTGCGACGGAACTGGTGGAACGCGCCAGTCAGGCGGCTGCGCGCCTGGGTTATGTGCCTGACCCGGCTGCGCGCGCGCTCGCATCGAGCCGGGGTTCGCATGTGGCGATACTGATTCCTCTGCTCTCGAACCAGTTGTTCGTTGACCTGCTGGAGGGTGTTCAACGCACCCTCTTGCCAGCCGGATACCAGACCCTGATGGGTGTCACTCACTACGATGCATCCGAAGAAGAGCAACTGCTGAGGGGTTACCTGATGCACCGACCGGCAGGGTTGTTGGTTACGGGGTCAGAGCGGTCGGATTCGACCCGGCAACTCATTGTCAACAGCGGCATTCCTTGCGTGCACCTGATGGAAACACTGGGTCAAAAGGGAAGCTACAGCGTGGGATTTTCACAGCGCGACGCGGCGTACGCCATGACGCAGCACCTGATTGATTCGGGACGCCGCCGGATTGCCTTTGCCGCGGCACAACTGGATCCTCGCACTCTCCAGAGAGCACAGGGCTACCGCGACTGTCTTGCGCAGGCGGGCTTGTACGACGCCACGCTCGAGTGGCAGAACCCGGCGCCGTCGTCGCTGAAGGTGGGACACACCATGTTCGAGCAGATCCTGAGCATCCGCCCTCGTGTCGATGCCATCTTCTTTTGTAACGATGACCTGGCCCAGGGTGGTTTGCTGGCCGCCTTGCGCATGGGAATCAAGGTGCCGCGACAGGTCTCCATCGCCGGCTTCAACGATTTGCCGGGCAGCGCCGAGTTCGTTCCCAGCCTCACCACCATCAAGACACCACGTTGGGAGATCGGGGTTCAATCCGCGAAGATGCTGCTGCAGCTGATGCGCGGCGAGCCTGTCGTCGAACCCAATGTTGACCTGGGTTTTGAATTGCTGGTGCGGCAAAGCACCGGTACCGCAACTTGATTGATCGAACGGAGCGGATATGCCCTCTCAAATAGGACTCGTAGGTGTGGGCTTGATGGGTGAAAACCTTGCACTCAACATGGCTGGCAAGGGGTTCAGCGTTTCAGTCTTTGATGCATCGAAGGAAAAGCTTGAACATTTTGTCTCTGGCCGGGGGCGCGGGCAAAGGATTCACGGATGTTCTTCCATTGGGGAACTGACCGCCTCGCTTGAGCTGCCGAGAAAGATCATGCTGATGGTCCCGGCCGGCAAGCCGGTTGATGAAGTCATTCAAGCGCTCAGCCCCTTTCTTGATGCGGGAGACATCCTCATTGACGGCGGAAATTCCCATTTCTCAGACAGCTCACGAAGAAGCAGAATGCTTGAAGGCAAGGGGCTGTTGTATGTGGGAGCGGGCGTCTCCGGTGGTGAAGAAGGTGCTTTGCTTGGCCCGTCGATCATGCCTGGCGGATCTGTTGCTGCATGGCAAAGTGTCGGGCCGATCTTTCAGGCCATCGCCGCCAAGGTCGACGACGGAGTCCCCTGTTGCGACTGGATCGGACCGGAGGGCTCTGGCCATTTCGTCAAGATGGTTCACAACGGAATTGAATATGGCGACATGCAGCTGATATGCGAAATTTATGACGTCATGAGAACGCTGCTGGGCATGACGGCGGACGAAATGCATGCTGTCTTCAAGGAATGGAGTCAAGGGGAGTTGAATAGCTATCTGATCGAGATAAGCAGGGATATTCTGGCGGTCAGGGATGATGACGGTCTGGCCTTGCTCGACAAGATCCTGGACAAGGCAGGTCAGAAGGGCACGGGGAAATGGGCGGTAGTTACAGCCCTTGACGTTGCAGCTCCGCTCACCCTGATCACCGAGGCGGTGTTTGCCCGCGTCCTCTCTTCCATGAAAGACGAAAGAGTGCTGGCTTCCAGTGCACTGACAGGCCCCGAAGTTCATTTTTCCGGCGACAGAAAGGCCTTCATCGATGATCTCGGCAAAGCCTTGTACGCGGCAAAGATCATTTCCTATGCGCAGGGTTACCAACTGATGCGTGCCGCAGCGACGGACTTCGGCTGGAAACTGAACTACGGCGCTATAGCACTCATGTGGCGCGGCGGTTGCATTATTCGTTCGGAGCTGCTGGCAAAGATCAAGAACGCTTTTGAGTTGAACCCCGAACTCGCGAACCTGCTGATGGATCCGTTCTTTACAGAAGCGCTTGCACAGTCCCAGCTTTCATTGCGAACTGTGCTGGGTGAAGCCATAAAGAGCGGCATACCAACACCTGCCCTATCCTCTGCAATGGCCTACTACGATGGCTACCGAAGCGCCAACCTGCCGGCAAATCTGCTGCAGGCGCAGAGGGACTATTTTGGTGCGCACCAGTACGAGCGCGTTGACCAGCCGCGCGGTGTGTATTTTCATTCCAACTGGACCGGCCGGGGCGGCGAGACGGCGTCCACGGTTTATTCTGCATGATGGATCAGGTGGAGATATTCGCGCTCGGTGAGGCGATGGTCGAGTTCAATCAGACCGACCCGGCCCGGCATCTTTACCAACAAGGGTTTGGCGGCGACACATCCAACGCCATCATCGCTGCCGCGCGCCATGGTGCGCGAACCGGCTATTTGAGCAGCGTTGGCAAGGACATGTTCGGCGATATGTTGTTGTCGCTATGGCAGCGCGAAGGTGTGAATACGCGCCACGTCACAAGGAGCGACTGTTCTACCGGCGCCTACTTTGTCACGCACAACAGCGATGGGCATGAATTTCACTTTCTGCGCCGTCATTCGGCGGCGGCGGCGATGCAGCCGGGCAGCTTCGATTTCTCGTGCCTGGCCGGTGCGCGCTTTCTTCATGTGTCCGGCATCAGTCAGGCCATCTCCGCGAGTGCCTGCGACACGGTCCGCTCCGCCACACAGGCAGCTCACGACCACGGAGTTCGGGTTTCCTACGACGCCAACCTGCGCCTCAAACTCTGGTCGGCAGAACGTGCATTGCGCGAGCTGGAGGCCACTTTGCCGGCGGTAGACCTGTTTCTACCCAGTCTGGAAGACATGAAGTGCCTGCTCGGCTCGGAAGATCCGGCTGTCATCATCGATTGGTGTTTGGCCAGGGGCTGTACCGACGTGGTTCTCAAGCTCGGAGAGCGAGGTGCGCTGGTCGCAACCGAGGGTGAAAGAAAACTTATCACAGGTCATCCGGTGCAGGCGATCGACACAACCGGCGCCGGTGATTGCTTTGCCGGCAGCTTGCTGGCACGGCTGGTGGCTGGCGACTCCCTGGTACAGGCAGCCAGCTATGCCAACGCCGCCGCCGCACTTTCCACGCTGGGCTATGGGGCAGTGGAGTCCATTCCTCGCGAGTCAGAAGTAGTTGCCTTCCTCTCGAGGACCGCTTTCAAGGATGCCAGGAGGGCGCAATTCCGGCCGACGCCGAAGCCTGGGTCTTGCGACTCCCGGCGAGGGCATAGGACAATTGATTCGCCGTCTGAATGACAATTTTGGAGAGCTCCAGCAAGCGCGCTTCCGGCAGACGCGAAGTGGGCCCGGAAATACAGATGGATCCCAACAGTCGCCACTGCATGCCGAATACCGGTGCCGACACGCTTGATACCTCGGGTTCACGCTCACCCCGCGAAAAGTGAAACCCGCGCTGGCGGATTGATTCATACGGTTCGCCCGGTTCGCCCGAGAAGGCCAGAATGACCCGTCCTGGTGCGCCCAATTCAAGTGGCAAGGCGATCCCTACCCGAACATGGTGCCGGATGGTGCGCGGCCCGTCGACGCGGGCCAGACAGGTACGCTGCCTGCCCTCGCGCACGTAGAACGAAGCGCTTTCTGCAGTCTGGTTGGCGAGCTCGCGCAGCACGGGTTCAACGATGTCATGCACATCGAAGCTTGCCTGGTAACACGCACCCAGCCAACCAACGGCCCGGCCAAGGCGCCAGCTCCCGTCTTCCTTTTGCACCATGTAGTTGTCCATCGCCAACGTGCGCGCAATGCGAAGCGCAGTGGTCTTATGCAGCCCGGTGCGCCGACTCATTTCGGCCAGTGTCAGTTGGGCATCCGTCACGCCAAAAGCCTCCATCAGACGAAGTGCCCGCGTCACCGCCACCACGCCACCTGCTTCTTCATTGGGTGCGGCCTCGGTTGTGGGTGTTTCTCGGTTCATTCTATGGATAACGTTTCATTGGATGCAACTATATTGCAACCAACGGAACATCACAAGAGAATTCCGGTGGCTTGTTTGATTCATCAGGAGATTTTCATGAAACTGTTCCACCGCGGCCTGTTGGCCGCTTTGTTCGCCACGATGGCGATTCCGGCTTTGGCCCAGGGCTATCCCAACAAGCCGATTCGAGTGGTCGTTCCCTTCCCTGCCGGTGGCGGTACCGACATCATTGCGCGCGAGGTGACGCACAAACTGTCGAGCGCGCTGGGCTGGACCATCGTGATCGACAACAAGCCAGGCAGCGGCGGCAACATCGGCATTGATGCCGTTGCCAAGGCCGCTCCCGACGGTTACACGATCGGGCTCGGGCAGACCAGCAATCTCTCGATCAACCCGTCGCTGTACAGCAAGATGCCTTACGACTCGGTCAAGGATTTGGTCCCGGTGGTGGCTGTCGCGAATGCGCCCCTGTTGCTGGTGACGGGCGCGAGTTCTCCGTACAAGAGTTTGGCTGAGGTGGTCAACGAGAGCCGCAACAAACCGGGATCGCTCAACATTGCCACCGCCGGCAATGGAACGGTCGCCCACCTGGCCAGCGAACTGTTCCAGAAAACAGCGAACATCAAGTTCACTCACATACCTTACAAGGGTGCGGCACAGGCGGTCACGGATGTGATTGGCGGATCAGTCCAGCTCTACTTGTCCTCGGTGCCGACACTGATCGGACACGTCAAGGGTGGAAAGATGCGCGCCATCGCTGTGACATCGCTCAACCGGGTGGACGACCTGCCGCAAGTGCCCACCGTGGCTGCGTCAGGCTACAAGGGATTTGATGCCGTGACCTGGTTTGGTTTTGTCGCGCCGGCCGGCACGCCGCGGGAAATAGTGCTGCGTTTGAACACGGAAATAAACAAAGCACTGCAAGATGCTGACGTGAAGAGAAGGCTCGGCGACCAGGGCGCTGACATGATGGGTGGAACCCCCGAGCAGTTCGGCGCGCTGATCAAGAGTGAATTGCTACGTTGGGCCCCCATCATCAAAGACTCCGGCGCCAAGCTGGATTGAACCCGTCCTCCAACATGCAAACTTCCCGGGACATACCCATCATGACCTTGCCAGACATCATCAAAGACTTTCCCCGTGTGAGCGCCGAACTTGTCGCTCAGGCCTCGCAATACCAGGCAGCCATTTTTTCCGATGTCGCGGGCCGGCGCGGCGCGCTGCATGGCCGCATTCAGGCGCTGCGTCCGCGCATGAAACTGGCCGGCCCGGCCTTCACCGTCGAAGTACGACCTGGTGACAACCTGATGATCCATGCGGCGCTGGCGCTGGCCAAGCCGGGTGACGTTCTGGTCATCGATGGCAAGGGGGACCAGACCTCGGCGTTGATGGGAACCATCATGATGACGGCTTGCCGGCAACTCGGGCTGGCTGGCGTCGTGATCGACGGGGCCGTGCGCGACAGCCTGGAGATCGACGAAATGGACTATCCGGTTTTTTCGGTAGGCACCAACCCCAACGGCCCCACCAAACAGGTGGGTGGGCGCATCGGTCACCCGGTATCGGTGGGCGGCGTCACGGTCGCTCCGGGCGACTTCATCATTGGTGATGCTGATGGTGTGGTCGTGGTGGAGCGCGAAAAGATTGGATCCCTGTTGCCCCTGGCTGCAGAAAAAGTCGTGGCTGAAGCAAAGCGCATTGCCCAGATCAAGCAAGGCCAGACCAGCGCTTCATGGCTCAGCGCATCCCTGGTGGCGGCCGGTGTGATCAAGGAAGGGGAGAGTCTGTGAGCGTCAAGCCGGCCATCCTCGTCACCGCTGCGGATCTGGCGCCCCAGGCCTTGGCGCTGCTTGCCGACTTTGACATCGTCTACGCCGGCAAGACACCCCAGGTGCCGGACTTGATCGCCCTGTGCCAACAGCACAACCCGGTGGCCATCATCGTGCGCTACAGCGGTGTCACCGCGGCGGTCATGGATGCCGCGCCGGCGCTGAAGGTGATATCCAAACATGGCAGCGGAACGGACACCATAGACAAGGACGCTGCAGCGCAACGCGGCATTGCAGTGACTGCAGCGGTGGGCGCCAACGCAGCAGCAGTCGCCGAACATGCGCTGGCACTGCTGCTTGCCTGTGCCAAGTCGGTGGTGACCCTTGACGGGCGCATGCACCAAGGGCACTGGGACAAGGCCACGCACAAGAGCATGGAGCTCGGTGGCCGCACCATCGGGCTGATTGGTCTGGGCGCAATCGGGCAGCGTTTTGCAAGAATGTGTGATGCCATGGCCATGCGAGTGATCGGCTTTGATCCCTACGCGCAAGGCTTGCCGTCCTTCATTCGGGCGGTGGCGCTCGATGCGCTGTGGCGCGAGTCTGATGTCATTTCGCTGCACTGTCCGTTGACGGCGGATAACAAACAGCTTCTCAACCCCCAAACGCTGGCGCAATGCAAGCGCGGCGTGCTGTTGATCAACACCGCACGTGGCGGTCTGATCGATGAGCCTGCGCTTCTGGCTGCCGTGCAATCAGGCCAGGTCGGCATGGCCGGACTCGACAGTTTTGCGATCGAACCTATGACAGTACCGCATATCTTTCAGCACCAGCCGGGCTTCGTTCTGAGTCCGCACATCGGCGGCGTGACCAGCGATGCCTATGTGAACATGGGTGT
>CAZZLB010000028.1:0-6311 GCA_964654655.1 uncultured Rhodoferax sp.
TACGAGCGTCAGGCCGTCATTCCGAATGCGGCCGATGTGCTGAGCGAGGCCGGTTTGCCTGATGAGTCCGACGCCATGCTGAAGGCCGAATTGCCCAAAGCGCTCTCGCCTTACTACCACATGCTGGTGCTCTCAGCCAACGCCCGCCTGCGTGGCGACAAGGCAGGCGCGCTCGACTGGGCCGAGCAGGCCTGGAATGCAGCCAAAGGCCCGGCCACGCGTCTGCAGTGGGGTAGCGGCTATGTGAACCGCCTGATCGAGCTGGCGCCGCAGGATGTTGCGCGTATTGAAAAAGCGGCCACCGGCGTTCTCGCCGAACTGGAGGCTGTGCCGGAGACCTTTTACGAGCGCAACCGGCGCGGTCTGGAAAAAATGGGCAAGCGCTTGCAGGCCTGGAGCAAGGACGGTCGGCACAACACAGCGTTGGACCACCTCAAGCAGCAGTTGGATGCGGTCTGCGCAAAATTGCCCGCCCAGGATGAGAGTCGCGCTGCCTGTGCTGGTGTGTTCAAGGCCAGCGCCACGGCGGCGAAAGCTTGACCCCATCCGGACCTCCAAATCGGTAAACCGTCGCGCCAGACGGTCGTTCGTCGCAAATCCGGTGCGGCCAAGGGCAGACCTTGACTATATTGGGTGCAATGCAAACATTGGTCTCTGACGCCATAATCCAAGCCGTTGCGCGTGAGTTCCAACAAGCACAAGCCACGCCTGTCCTTTCAGTCAAATCGTTTTCGCCCGGAGGTCTCCCCATGTTGCGCCTTGTTCTTACTTTGCTCACGCTGCTTGCGAGCCTCAGCGCTTGCGACAAATTTCCGGGCAAGAGCGACAAGAAAGAAGCGGTCGCACCCGCCAAACTGGTTGTTGCGCCCGAGGACGTGCTGACCATCCAGGCCAATGCCCTGTCGTCCGGGCCCGTCGTGACGGGTTCGATTCAGCCTGAGCGCAAGGCCGACCTGCGGGCCGAGGTTTCGGCCGTCGTACTGCAAGTGCTCAAGGAGAACGGCGACCTGGTGCGGCGCGGGGATGTGCTGGTACGGCTTGATCAAACCTCGATTCGTGACAATCTGCAATCGGCCGATGCCAACGTCCGTAACGCGAGTCAGGCCTTGGATCAGGCCGAGCGCAATTTGCAGCGTCTCAAGACATTGCGTGACTCCGGCATGACTTCCCTGCAAGCGCTCGACGATGCAGAAGTACGGTACAACGGTGCGCAAAGCGAGTTGTCAGCCTCCCGGGCGCGTGCCGTGCTGGCACGCCAGCAACTTGAACGCACGATTGTGCGTGCGCCGTTTGATGGCGTGGTCAGTGACCGCAAGGTGTCGGCCGGCGATACAGCCTCTGTTGGCAAGGAATTGCTCAAGGTAATTGACCCTGGCAGCATGCGTTTTGCGGGACGCGTCTCGGCTGACAAAATCAGCGTGGTCAAGGTCGGGCAGGCGGTGAGTTTTCGAATCAACGGATATGCCGGCCAGGAATTTCGTGGCAAAGTCACACGCGTGGATCCGAGCGCCAATGATGTGACGCGCCAAGTGGAAGTCTTGGTCAGCTTCGAAGACGCCAGGCAGGCTCGGGTCGCTGGTCTGTTTGCTGAAGGGACGATCGAGGCCAGCAATATCAAGGCGGTGACGCTGCCTGAATCGGTGCTGCTGCGTGCCGGCGACAAGGCATCCGTCTGGCGCGTCAAGGCCAACACGCTGAGCCGGGTGGACCTTGCATTGGGCGTGCGCGACCCCCGCACCGGCAATTTCGAGGTGCGTAGCGGTCTGGCCGATGGTGACGTGATCCTGCGCAGCCCTAGTTCGAGCTACAAGGAAGGTCAGAGCGCTGAAATGGCCAGCGTCAAAGCGCCGGCGGCTGGCGCTTCAGCTGCATCCAGTGCCAAAGGGACATAAGCATGTTTCTTTCTGACTTCAGCATCAAGCGCCCCACGCCAACGGTCGTATTGATCATCGGCTTGATGGCCATGGGTCTGCTGGCCCTCAACAAGCTGCGCGTCAATCAAAACCCCGACGTGGAAATTCCGGGTATCCAGGTTTTTATTGCTTACCCCGGGGCTTCACCGGATTCGGTGGAGCGCGAGATCGTCAACCGGCTTGAGAAATCGCTGCAAAGCGTCTCCGGCGCCACCGAGGTTTACTCTACCAGCAGCGAGGGCAATGCCAGCTTCTGGGTCCAGTTTTCATTCAAGAAGAACATGATCGAAGCGGCTGACGATGTCCGCACCGTCATCTCAAGTGCACGATACAAGCTTCCCATCGAAATGCGCGAACCGGTGGTGCGGCGCTTTGACCCTGGCGCGCAGCCCATCATGAACCTGGCGCTGTCTTCCAGCACACAGAGTCATGCCGAGATTTCGCGCCTGGCCGAAGATGTGCTGGCCGACAAGCTGCGCGGCATTGCCGGTGTGGCAACGGTCAATATCAATGGTTCGCTGAAGCGCGAGCTGTCCGTGCTGCTGCGAGCACAGAAGCTGCGTGAATACAACGTGTCGGTGGGGGAAGTGGTCGCGGCGCTGCGGGCGCAGAACTCCAACGCGCCGGTTGGCAAAGTGCGCGGCAAGCTTGAAGAAGAAAGCATCCGGCTGGTTGGACGCATCGAGTCGCCCGAGGAATTCCAGAGCATCGTGGTCAAGCGATTTGATGGACAGATCGTTCGTCTGGCGCAGGTTGCCAGCATTTCCGACAGCTTCGCCGACATCGATTCCTTCAGCATCCGCAGCGGCAAGCCCAATGTCGGCATATTCGTGACACGCTCGCGTGACGCCAGCACGGTGAGTGTCGCCGACGAGGTGCGCAAACTGGTCAAGGAAATCAATGCCGAGTTTGAAAAAGAACACCCGGGGACCAAACTCGACATCACCCGCGACGGTGGGGTGGATGCACAGCACAGCCTGAACAACGTCATCGAATCCCTGATACTTGGCGCGGTCCTGACGATTTTCGTGGTGTACGCCTTTCTGAACTCCTGGCGCTCCACCCTGATCACCGCGCTGAGCTTGCCCACGTCTGTCATTGCCGCCTTTATTGCGGTCTGGCTGTGCGGTTTCACGCTCAATTTCATGACCTTGCTGGGGCTTTCCCTGGCCATCGGGGTGCTGATCGACGATGCCATCGTGGTGCGGGAGAACATCGTTCGCCATATGCAGCGCGGCTCGGACCGGCGCACCGCATCGCTCGAAGGTACGGCAGAAATCGGTCTCGCTGTCGCGGCCACCACCTTTTCCATCATCGCCGTATTCATTCCCGTGGCCTTCATGCCCGGCGTCTCGGGCGAGTGGTTTCGACCCTTTGCCCTGACGGTGACCTGCTCGGTGCTGGTGAGTCTGGGCATCTCGTTCACGCTGGACCCGATGCTGTCGGCTTACTGGGGCGATCCGGTTGGTCACCACAATGCGCCCAAGACCGGCATCAGCGCGTTGCTGGCGCGCTTTAACCGCTGGTTTGATCATCAGGCCGATCGCTACGGCAACGTGATTGCCTGGGCCTTGCATCACCGTCGCTGGATGACGGCCATCGCCGTGCTCAGCCTGTTCGTGGCGCTCGGTATGCAGATCATGTGGGGGGGCAGCGCCTTCCTGCCTGCTACCGATTCCGGCAATCTGATGATTGATGTGCGCACGCCATCCTCGTCGTCGGTCGATTATGCAAGGTTGAAGATGGAGCGAGCTGCGGCTCTGGCCCGTACCATCGCCGAGACCAAGGAGACCAACAGCAACATCACGGCCAGCGGCGGACGTATCTACGTCGATATTGGCAAACGCCATACCCGTAGCCGCAGTGCCAAGGAAATTGCCACCGAACTGCGAGAAAAAGTGCGCACGCTGGTGGGTGCCGAGTACACCGTGATTGACGACCTGAACAATGGTGCACGCAAACCCATCCAGATCGACTTCACGGGCCCCGATTCACGCAAGCTGCTGGAGATCACCAGCAACTACATGGACAAACTGCGCATGGTGCCTGGCGCCGTCGATGTCGGCTTGTCCCAGCAAGACCCCAAGAAGGAGTTGAAGATCGAACTGAACCGGGGTTTGGCGAACTCCATGGGTATTTCGGCCAACGATGCGGCGCAGGCTTTGCGGGTCGCCTTTGCCGGCATTGAAGTGGGGGATTGGGTGGACCCGACTGGCGAAACGCGCGACGTCGCTGTGCGTCTGCATCCCGATGACCGGGTCAACAAGGAAAACATTGAGCGCCTGCCGATTGCTGTTGCCGGCAGCAACCTGATGGTGCCGCTGGACCAGATTGCCACCATCAGCATGGGGCAGGGGCCGTCCGGCATTGAGCACTCCAACGGCAAACGCAATATCACGGTGTCAGCGAACGCACAGGGGCGCTCCAACGGCGAAGTCACCGACGACGCCATGAAGCTGGCCAGGTCCTTCAACTATCCGCCAGGCTACGGGCTCTCGCTGGGCGGGGCCGGGCAGGATCAGAAGGAGTTGTTCACCGAGATGCTGATTGCGCTGCTGGCCGGCATTGGTCTGATGTACCTGATTCTGGTGATGCAGTTTGGCTCGTTCACGGCACCCCTGGCGGTGATGTTGTCGCTGCCGCTGTCCTTGATCGGTGTGGTGCTGGCACTCTTGCTGACCCGCGGTACGCTCAACCTGATGAGTTTTATCGGCATCATCATGCTGATGGGACTGGTGGCCAAGAACGCCATCCTGCTGCTGGATGCGACGCGCAAGCGCGAGGCCGAAGGCGTGGATCGCGAGGAGGCTCTGATGCATGCGGGGCGCGTTCGTTTGCGGCCCATTCTCATGACAACGTTTGCGCTGATTGCCGGCATGGCGCCGATAGCGCTTGGCATGGGTGAAGGCGGCGAGTTTTACCAACCGCTGGCGGTGGCCATCATTGGCGGGACCATCACGTCCACCTTGTTGACGCTGCTGGTGGTGCCAACCTTCTACGACAGCATCGAGATCACCCGGGACCGCGCGATTGCCAAATTTCACCGACGTGCGGAAATCCGCAACCCGGCGTTGGCCTTTGTGCAGACATTTGTGGAAGCGTTATTGGCGCTGGTCTTACTGCGTTGGCTTTATCGGGGGGTTATCGCAGGCGGGCGGTGGATGAGAAAACGTTCTGGGCTGAACGGGCAAAGTGTTTAATAGTGTATTTATTCCATTGAATGGATAGAATACACGGATGTTTAAACGTGTTGCACAAAAGAATTTGAGCGATTTGCTGGAGCAGTTCCCGGCTGTCGTTCTCTTGGGTCCGCGCCAAGCGGGCAAGACAACGCTTGCATTTGCCGAGAAAGAAGTCAGTCCAAACGCTTTGTATCTCGACCTGGAACTCCCATCGGCGCAACGACAACTCGATGATGCCGAGGCGTTTTTTGTTGCTCACCCCAATCAACTGGTCATTCTTGATGAGGTCCAGCGTATGCCGGATCTCTTTACGGTGCTGCGCGGCGTTATCGATCTTCGACGCCGCAACGGTGAAGCGAGTCGGCAGTTCCTGTTGCTGGGCTCTGCCTCAGGCGTCCTGTTGCAACAAAGTAGCGAAAGTCTCGCCGGACGGATGGTGCAACTTGAACTTACGCCTTTTCAAGCCCGCGAGATTTTTCCGGACGAGGCGCTTGCCACCGAGATGAATTCCCTTTGGGTTCGAGGTGGGTTTCCCCTTTCCTGGCTTGCGCTTGATGACGCCCAAAGTTTGACCTGGCGCGAGGCATTCATCAGCACTTATCTGGAAAAGGACATTCCGGCACTGGGTCCGCGCATACCGGCAACGACTTTGCGACGCTTGTGGACCATGCTGGCGCACAGCCAGGGTGAAATGCTGGATCAGTCCAAACTGGCTGGTGCCTTGGCTATCAGCGGGCAAACGGTTGGGCGATACATTGATCTGCTATGCGATCTGATGCTGCTGCGGCGCCTGCCGGCATGGAGTGGCAACGTTGGAAAAAGGCTGATGCGCACACCCAAAGTCTACGTGCGCGATAGCGGCTTGGTCCATGCACTGCTTGGACTGCAGAATCTTGACTCCGTACTAAGTCACCCCGTGGCCGGAGCAAGTTGGGAAGGCTTTGTCATTGAACAGTTGATCAATGCGGCCGCGCATGCCAGAACCAGTTTCTATCGAACCAGTCATGGCGCCGAAGTCGATCTGGTTCTGGAGTTTCGGAGTGGTCAGACCTGGGTCATCGAGATCAAACGCTCTTCTGCACCCACGGTCTCCAGAGGTTTCTATCTGGCTGCCTCCGATCTTGGTGCTCATCGAAAAATATTGGTTGCGCCAGTGGATCAGGCCTTTCCGATGCGTGACGGCATCGAGGTCATGAACCCTCTGCTGGCTGCGAAC
>CAZZLB010000028.1:6411-14733 GCA_964654655.1 uncultured Rhodoferax sp.
TTCAGGCTGACCCGACCCGGCAGTCCAACCGTCGTCGTACCACGGCTGTAATCGTTGATTTCATTGAGTTCGCTGGGCTGCTGCGCGTTGAACACGTTGAACACATCGGCTTGCAGCGTCAGTTTGTTCTTGCTACCCAAATTCATGGTGTACGCGGCCTGCAGATCCAGTGTGTGGTTCCACGGTGTGCGGCCTTCGCTGCCACGTTGCCCCAGCACCGTGACGCCGGCCGAGTTCAGGTAGTAGTAGGTCGATGCCGTGGTGTATAGCACCGCGTCACCCGGAGTGGTGCTGGGCACAAACCCGATACGGCTCAAGGGGCGCCCTGAAGTGGAATTCAGGTTCGCACCAAGACGGAAGTTCTCGGTAACGCCGTAGGTTCCGAACAGCTTGATGGCATGCGTCCGGTCATTGGGCAGATAGCCGTCCGAGCCGTGCGTGAAAGTGCCAAAGTCAAAGTCCTGGCTGACGCCGGCATCTTCCTGGTTGATGGTCGAGTTGACATAGCCTTCAGCCGATCCCTTGTTGCGCGAGTAAGTGTAGGAACCGGCCAGACCCCACTTGCCATCAAACGCCTTCTCGAACGAAAACTCGAGCGCGTCATAAGTCCGTGTGTACAGTGCCAGACCCGTGGCCGCCGCCGGAATGGTGATAGGTACCAGAACGCCGTCGTTCTTCGCATCCATCATCAAAGTGACATCGCGCCCGGGATTGACCAGTTGGCAACCGGCCATGGTGGCGGGGTCAAAGCTGGGATAACCATTGGCTTTCATCCAGATGCCAACGGATGTTGGATCACACCAGTCATCCATACCGTTGTTGATCTTGCGGTGGGTGTACTTCACGCCGGCCGTCCAGCCCTTGGCCACAGCCTTCTGGAAACCGAGGATGTACTCGTCCTGCGACATCGGGCTCAGGTTGATATCGGCAATGGTTGCCGGCAGGGCCAGACCGCCATCGCTGATGATGCTGGTCTTGCCGATCTGTACCAGATTGAGCGGCTTTTGGGTCACCGGGTCACGCCCGCTGTAGGTGTAGTAGGACTCGGTGTAGGATTCGCCGCGGGTCGCGCGGATGTTGGTGTTGGATGCGACCGGGATGAAGTAGCGACCGGCATTGCCGTACACCTTGAACGATGAATCGTTGTTCAAATCCCAGGAGAAGCCGACCCGTGGTGCCAACAGATTGTCTTTCTTGACGAAACTGTCGCCGTCGCCGTTCATGTTGTTGAACGACTCCCAGCGCAGGCCACCGTACAGCAGCAGGTTCTTCTGCAACTTCCAGCTGTCCTCAACATAGAAAGCCTTGTTGACGACGTCATACACGCCGCTGGTCGCGCTGCGTTCGCGCAAGCGCGTGTAGATTGTTCCCTTCGGCACTGCAACACCGGCAACCGAGCCGGCAGAGCTAAAGTCACGGAAATACTGACCACCGCTGAAGGAAGAGCCGCCAGCCTCAGCTGAACTGAATTTCTGGTTGTCGATACCGGCACGGATGGTGTGATTGCCGAAGGTGTAATCGATATCGAAGCGGTTGGAAGTGCGTGTGTCGCTGTCGGTTGGTGGTGCATTCGGATCACGACCCGGCAGACCAGGGAAGGGCTCATTCCAGCAACCGGCATAGGTGGTGCCCGGAAGCACGTAGACCACTGGGCAATTGGCTCCGGCAGTGCGGGCACCCGTGGTGAGCGGTTGCTGGTAGTTGACGCGACCAAGCAAGGCCGAGACTGTGAGGTTGTCAGTGAGGTAACCGGTGTACTTGCCAATAGTGACATCGCCACCATAGGTTTGCGTGCTGCTGGCACCGACACCATCGTGGCTGGTGCTGTAGGCAGTGGCGTTGGTGTAGTCAACAATCCCGACTTCTTTCTTGTTGTTGATCGCCGTCAACTCGAAGCGATGTTGGTCGTTCGGTGTGAAGTCGAGCTTGATCAAGCCATTTGGCTTCTTGGAAGTGAGGGTGGTGCTCTGGTTCTCGTTGAACTGGTTGGTCGTGTTGTTGGTGGCTTCGACCAAACCAAAAATGAAGAGCTTGTCCTTGATGATCGGGCCGCCGCCATAAACGTTGGTGCTGAAAGTGGACTTGGTGTCGGCGGACTGGAACAGCGTGTAACCCTTGCCCGCGGCTTCAGGTTCATTGTCCTTGACGTCCTTGCCAGCGGAGCGCAGCGAAGCCGGTTCCCAGTACATGGAGACGCCGCCCTTCCATTCATTGGTGCCGCGCTTGGTGGCCAGACTGATCACGCCGCCCAGTGAGCGGCCATATTCCGCGCCGTAGCCACCGGTCTTGATCTGCTGCTCGGCGATGGCGTCGAAGGGCAGGTTGGCATAGGACAGGAAATTGCGGATGTTGGTTACGTCGTAACCGTTGATGTAGTAGCCGTTTTCAGCGACGGAAGCGCCACCGAAGGATGGAATACCACCGTCACCCAGGCCGGCATCGCCCTTGACCACGCCCGGAGCCAGCAAGGCGACCGAGTTGACGTTGCGCGGCACCGGCAAACTTTGCAATTGCTCTTGGGTGAACACGGTGTTCGATTCGACGCTTGCCACGTCAATGGCCGAGCGGGTGCGGCTGGCGGTCACTTGAACCTGCTGCAGCGTGGTGCCGAGCACAACCTGTGTACCGGAACCGATAGAGACTGTCACTTCCTGCTTGTCACCACCAGAGGCAACCGAATAACGACCGGGTTGCAGTTTTGCAAGGCTGAATTTGCCAGTGGCATCGGTCTGTACCTGGCGTGTCGAGCCGGTTTCCAAGCTGGTCACGGTCACGGTGCTGCCAGCCTTGGCCTGGCCATAAAGTGTGCCCTCGGAGCTTTGGGCCATCGCGACCGATGACAACATCAAGCCAACAGCCAGGGACAATGATGTGCGACGCCAGGATTGGATTCGGCGCTGTGTAAGGTTCATAAATCACTCCAAAAAAGTCAAACGAAAACCACAACGTCCGTGTACGGACGTAAGCGACCCACTTTAAATGCAGTCCGGAATATTGCAGGCATCGTCTGGTCAAAAGCGATCAAAATAGTACATGGAGTGTTGTGAATAAGTTGCATTTTTGTCATTTCTCCGCATCGGATCAAAAAAAATCCCGCAGACCGTGATCTGCGGGATTTTTGAGACTGTTCTGGAAGTACTTAGAACTTGTAGTCGTAAGACGCTGTGATCTTCATCGAGCGCGGGGCGGTATAGCTCAGCACCGTGTTGTAAAGCGTCCGGATGGTCGTCACGTTGCGGTTGTACATGCGCTCTTCAATGGTCTCTTCAACCTGACTGTTGAACAAATTGAAGATGTCCAATTTCAGACCGAATCCCTTCAGGGCCGCCGGTTTGTAGCTGACATTCACGTCGACGCGCATATCGGCCGGCAGAGTCCCCCAGGAACCGCGCGGCGATGCGACGCCATTGCAGAAGAAGTAGGCTGAACCGTACTGGGAATAGTTGGTGACATTTCCGTTGGTGAAGAAGTCTCCGGTGGTACTCGGCGCATTACCGATGCAGTTCTTCGGACGCCCTGACGCCCACAGCATATTGCCGCCAAAGCCCCATTCAGGAGCGGCCTGGTAGTAACCGAACAACTTGACTTGATGCGTCCGGTTGTTTGGCAGCAAGCCATCGGCGTTGACGGAAAATTCCGGGAAGTCGTAGGCCTGCGTGGTCGAAACATCGCCCTGACCAATATCAGAGAGCAATTGCCCTTCAGTATTGCCCCAGTTGCGCGACCAGGTGTAGGTCGCCTTGCCCCACCACTTGCCATCAAACGGGTGCTCTGCGAAGACGTCTACAGCCAGGTATTTGCGAATCACTGGCGCCACGCCAAGGTCGGCTGCCGACAACACGATATTGTTCAGCGTGCCGTTACCGGTCATGTCGATGTTGAAGGTGTTTCCGATACCCGGATTGAACAACGCACAGTTGTAGCCGCCAAAGTTCGTGGTGTCGACGTTGTTTCTGGCGGCCCACGCCATGAAGGGCCTATCGTCACAATGGTCGTCAATCGCAGTGCGCAGGCTGCGATAAGTCAGCTTGCCGCCGATATTGAGTCCTTTGGATACGGCCTTCTCGAAGCCCATCGCGTACTCGTCCTGATAATTGCCCTGCATATCCTGCGCCGCCACAGAGCGTGGGTCTTTGGCTTGGCCATACTCGTTGTTGCTCGAATAGGGAGCACCGAGCGAAGTCAGGCCGGTAGGTGCGCCAGTAACGGGGTCTACCCCCGTGTAGACGAAGCGTTGTGTCGTATACAGCGACGACCCTGCGCCTCGCACGGCCACATTGGTTGGCACGGGCACGTGGTAGCGACCTGCGCTGGCGAACAATTTGGTCGAGGCATCGCCGTTCATGTCCCATGAGGCGCCAAGTCTAGGCGCCAATTGGGTCGGCAAATTGATGTAGGACTTGCCGTCACCGTTCTTGTTGTTGAAGCCCTCATTGCGCAGGCCCAGGGACAGCAGGACGTTCGGGGTGATCTGGTACTTGTCCTCGATATACCAGGCGGACTGGTCCACTGTGGGGGTCGATACCGCAGAAATAATGGTCTGCTCGACAATGTAGCCTTGCTGCGCGTACTGATTGCCGGCCACGGTCTTGGGAGCGGCAAAATGCCCAGCCGCCGTATCGGCGGGATCGGTCTTCAAGTAGGTCCACAAACTGCCGCCTGCCGTCGCGTTACCTGTCTTGGACGTAATGGTATTGCGATCAACACCCGCACGAATGGTGTGCTTGGAGTTCAACTTGTATTCCGCATCGAGACGCACACCTCGGTTCTGATCATAGGCGCCAGTGGTCAGGATGTCCGCAGTGGTGGTTTGCGGATTGGTATAGGTCATTCCAGGGATCTGCGACAGCGAGTCGGAGCTCGTCCTGGCCAGGGCCGGGTTGTAGCCAGACGGGAGGAACTCGTGCGGGCTGTACGACTTGCCGGCCAGCGCAGTCACGGTCAGATCGTCCGACAAGTAACCCGTGTATTTCACGATATCAGTCACCGAGCCTTGTTGCGCGGCAACGGGGGTTGGGCCCCAGTTCAGATAGCTGGCGCCACCACCAACCACGCTGTTGCGCTGCATTGTCTGGTAGTTGAACCCATAGTAGGTCCGCTCGTTTTGCACCTTGTCCGAAATACGTGTGTATTCCAGATGGTTGGCATCGGTCAGATTCCAGTCCAATTTCAATAAATAGCGCGGCGTCTCGGTGGTTGATTCCTGCCAACCGCCCGTCGTAATGCTGCCGGCTGATGTGGTGTTGGCGGTGCGAATGCTGCCGCTGGTCGCGCGGGTTTGTTCACCCGCCAGGAACACGAACAGTTTGTCCTTGATGATCGGACCGCCGAGGTAGAAGGACTCGGACATGCGATCCAAGGTGTTGGCCTCGTTGTAGATATAGATCTTGTTGGCCAGAGTCGAACCGTTATCTGCGTAGAACTGGTTCTTTTGTGGCGAACGCAAGCTGTTTGGTTCGATCGAAACCTGGGCGCCAGCCACCCACTCGTTGCCGCCAGTCTTGGTCACGATGTTCACCACGCCACCGGTTGAACGACCGAATTCTGCACCGTAGCCACCGGTCAGCACCTGGGCTTGTGAAATCGAGTTGAAAGGGAGTTGTGAAAAGCCGACCTGTGTCAACATGGTCGTGACCGGGAAGCCGTTGATGTAATAGGCGTTCTCCGACGAACTGGCGCCGCCGAAGCTGGGGGCGCCACCACCACCGTAGCGTGTGTCGCCGCGCGTTGTATCGGGTGCCAGCTGAATGACGGCGCCGACATTGGATGCCACAGGAACCTTTGCCAGATCGTTTGCGGTAAATACGGTGGTGGAGCCGATCGAAGCCACATCGATCTTCTGACGCAGCCCAAGCACCTGAACGGCCTCAAGTGTTGCTGCGAACGATACTTCAGTGCCCTGACCGACGCGAACCTCCACGTTGTCGCTGGTCTTGCTTACTTGCCCGTTGACCACCAAGTCCACTTTGTATGTGCCGGTTGCCAAGGACTGGGCGTTGAACCTCCCGGATGCATCAACGGGGAATGTACGGCGAGCTCCGGTATCCTTGTTGACGATGACCACTGAAGCGCCCGCTGCTGCGACGCCGTACAACGTACCTGTCGTGTTCGACTGTGCGAACGCTGTCGTGCTGATGCCGCCGGCTAGCGACACCGCGCCAAACGCCACTGCAAGTGCGCGCGCGACGACGTTTTTTCTGAACACAAGTGCTTTGCTGTGCCTTTTGTTTTCCATGGGACTTCCTTCAATCATTGCGGAAATCAGAGCAATGCGATATTTGCACCAAAATTGGCGACGGGCCGGGACGCGTTCCCGGCCTGTTTCTGTTTCCGTGGAACGACTGTAAGGTAAATTGCTGTGAAGATAAATTGGGGTTATGCCTATTGGGTCAAATCAGCGATGCGTGTTGCCAAAATACATCGTGCTGTAACTACGTTGTGACAGGGGTTATTTGGCAATCACATTGCTCGGTGCAAAAAAAACCACGTCCGGGACGTGGTCTTGATTTTGGATGAAGGCGGGTAGCCGATAGCGCTGCCGCCTCACTCCAGCTTGAAGTTGAATTCCTGCGTTGCCAGCACTTCGCCGCCTGCATCACTGACGCACTTGTACTGCATCACCGCAGCCTTGACAGCAGCGTAAAAGACGCGCGGACCGGTCATGGTGACATCCTGCACCACACCGCCCTTGATGCGGATCTGGGCTCGCACGACTCCTTCAATCCCCTCTTGCTGCGCCTTGCGTGGCATCTCCGGAGCCACCTGGGTCGGGCAGGCCACGCCGATGTCGTTGCGGTTCGCGACCGGCTTGGCCACTGGCGCTGGCGGAGGGGGCGGGGCGATCACAGCCGGTGTCGTAGGTACGTGGGTGGTCGAGGCAATCGAGATGCTCGAACTGGTGCTTGTTACCACATCAGGCGGAGGTACATAGGGTGGCGGGGGCGCATCCACCTTGGGCAGGTCCTTCGGAGTTTCCACCTTCTTGGGCGGTGGTGGCGGTGGCGGTGGCGGAATGATCACTTCCTGGATCACCACCGCTTCGAGCGGCTTTTTGATGAAGTTCAAGCCCTTGCGTGCCATGCCAGAGACAATGGCATATCCCAAAAAGGCATGGATGGTGATCACAATCACCAGTCCCTTGACGCGGCGACTTGGATCCCTGGGCTGGTAGCGGTAGTTCATGCCAACAAAGGCATCTGCATTGGCAATGCTGGTATTCATCGAATCGACCTCACCTGACAAACTGCTCGCTGCCGATGACGGCAATCTTGTTCAGACCGAGCCGCTTGGTGCTGGAGAGCACATTGGCAAAAACGGCGTAGCTGGCAGCCTTGTTGGGCCGCACGTGCACTTCAGGCTGGTTTTGCACCAGTGCCATCTCCTTCATCTTGGCTTCAAGTTCCTGTGCATTGACCGCCAAACCCTGCCAATAGACCACACTGCGCTCATCAATATCGATCTGGATCTTCTCGGGCTTGACGTTGTTGGTCGGAGGTGCGCCCACCGGCATCTCCAGATTGACCGAGTGCAACTGGATCGGAATGGTGATGATCAACATCACCAGCAGCACCAGCATCACGTCGATCAGGGGTGTGGTGTTGATGTCCATCAGCACTTCGGGCTCTTCCGAAGTGCTGGAGCCTACATTCATGCTCATGGGAGAAATCCTTGCATGGGATGTTCAACCGCCCAAGGGGGGTGGTTCGGTGATGAAGGCGACCTTGACGATGCCCGCTCTCTGGCAGGCATAGAGAATCTTGCCCACGCCTTCGTACTGCGCAGCCATATCGCCGCGGATCTGTACTTCGGGCTGGGGTTTGAGGTGCGAGACCTTCTTGAGTTTTTCGACCAGTGCTTCAACGTTCTTGATGCGTTGGTCATACCAGTAGACGTTGCCTGCCAGATCGACCGAGATGATGACGTTCTCGGGCTTGGTCTCGCGCACTTCGACGCGCTCTTTGGGCAGGCTGACCTTGATGGAGGTCGTTACCACCGGTATGGTGATCAGGAAAATGATCAGGAGCACCAGCATCACGTCCACCAGGGGCGTGGTGTTGATGGCCGACATGACGGTGTCTTCACCGTCACTCGAGGAGCCAACATTCATTGACATGGAGAATCAGGCTTTCTTGACCGAGCCCAGGATGACGGCGTGCAGGTCAGCGCCAAAGGCGCGTACATCGCTCATGGCGTTCTTGTTGCGCCCGACCAGCCAGTTGTAGGCCAGCACTGCCGGAACGGCCACCGCCAGGCCGATGGCGGTCATGATCAAAGCTTCACCGACCGGGCCGGCCACCTTGTCAATCGATGCCTGGCCGGAGA
>CAZZLB010000029.1:0-14676 GCA_964654655.1 uncultured Rhodoferax sp.
CGCGTATCGGCATCCTGATGGAGACCGAGATCTGGCCCAATCTGGCCGCGGCGTGCACACGGGCTGGTCTGCCGCTGGTGCTGGTGAACGCCCGCCTGAGCGAAAAGTCGCTGCGCTGGTCCAGACGTCTGGCCTGGCTGGCCCGCCCTGTTTATCGCAATCTGGCGGCGGTGTGGACCCAGACGCAGGACGATGCAAGGCGCTTGGCCTCGATGGAGGCCCCCGTACAGGGTGTTCTGGGTAACCTCAAGTTCGATGCCACACCGGATGCTGCCCAAATGGCGCTGGGCCAGTCCTGGCATGAACGGGCCGGAAGGCCAGTCATCATGTTTGCCAGTTCCAGGGAAGGCGAGGAGGATGCTCTGCTGCAGACCATTGCTGCGACCGCTACGGCGCAGCCCGCCCATGCCGTGCAATGGCTGTTCGTGCCGCGTCATCCACAGCGTTTTGATGAAGTGGAGTCGCTGATGGCGCAGCGGGGCTTTGCCGTGTCACGGCGCAGCACCTGGCCTGACGGACCCCCCCCCTGCAGCGAGGAAAAGCCCACCATCTGGCTAGGCGATTCCATGGGAGAGATGGCGCTTTATTACGCGCTGGCGGATGTTGCGCTTCTGGGTGGCAGCTTCGAGCCGATGGGTGGGCAAAACCTGATTGAAGCGGCGGCCTGTGCTTGTCCGGTCGTGATGGGTCCGCATACTTTCAATTTTGCCGATGCCGCAGAACTGGCTTGCCGGTCTGGTGCCGCACAGCGCGTCGTCAATGTTCGGGAAGCCGTGCAGGCAGCATCATCGTTGGTACAGGATGCCCAGAGGCTGCTTGCAGCCCGTCAGGCTGCTGGCGCTTTCGCTCAGCCCCATCAGGGGGCAAGCGAGCGTCTGGCAAGTGCCATTACGCGCTTGCTGCAATGATCTTTACCTGGCCAGCAACAGCGAGTTGACACTTTGCAGGTCGTCGGCCTTGAGCGTGCCGTTGGCCTGACGCAATTTCAGACCGCCGAGCAGGACGTCGTAGCGCGCTTTGGCCAACTTGGCCTTGGTGTCGAACAACTGGCTCTGCGAGTTCAGCACGTCGATGTTGATGCGCACACCCACCTGATACCCCAGCTTGTTGGCATCCAGTGCGCTCTGGCTCGATGCTTCGGCAGCTTCCAGCGCTGCCACCTGACCCAGACCTGAGAGCACGCCAAAAAAGGCCGTGCGCGTGCCCTGGGCGACTGCCCGCTTGGCCCCCTCCAGGTCGTTGCGTGCCTTCTCTTCCAGCGCGATGGTTTCCTTGATCCGGTTCTGTGTCGAAAAGCCGGCAAACAGTGGCAGGTTGAACGACAGATTGATCGAGCCGGCATTGACGCGCGAACCGATTCCAGCCGAACTGCTGCCTTCCAGATTGTTGATGGCGCTGTAGCTGGCGCTCAAGTCGAGCGTTGGCTTGTGGCCAGCCTGGGCTTTTTGCGTTTCAAGCAGTGCGACGTCCAGCGCAATCTGGCTTTGGTTGATTGCGGGGTGTGCCGTCTCGGATTGCTGTACCCAGACGTTGACGTCGCCCGGCTGCAGCGTAGGCAGCTTCAGCGGGAGCACGAGCGCCAGCGGCTGTGCATTGGTCTTGCCGACCAGCTGATCGAGCGCAATTTTCTTGACGCGCAGGTCATTCTCGGCTGCGATCTCCTGGGCAATCACCAGGTCATAGCGTGCCTGGGCCTCGCGCGTGTCGGTGATGGTGGAGGTGCCAACCTCAAAGTTGCGTTTGGCTGACGCGAGTTGTTCGGCCACTGCCGTCTTTTGTGCCTTCACAAAAGCCAGACTGTCCTGTGCGGCCAGAACGTCAAAGTAACCCTGACCCACACGCACGATCAGGTCCTGGTCGGCACTCTGCAACTGGGCCTGTGCCAGATCGAGCTGCTTGATGCCTTGCTGGTAGCTCGCCCAGTTGGCCGGGCGGTACAGAGGCTGCGACGCACTGACAGTTGCACTCTGGGTGCCGTAGGAGCGGTCGCTGCTGGCGCCCAGATCGGGGATGACTTCCTGCGTCGAGCGCGACAGTCCGAGCGCCAGATTGGCCGTGGGAAGGATGGCCGACTTCGCCTGCTCAGCCTTGGCCAGTGTTGCGTCAAACTGCGATTTGGCCGATTGATAGGACGCATCAAAGCTGCGTGCCGACTGGTAAAGATCGACCAGACTTTGCGCCTGTGACGGCAGGGCCAGGGCGGCTCCGACAGCAACAAACAGGGGTAGCAGACGAAAAGTTTTCATGCGGGCCTTATCTAGGGAATCAGAAGCGAAACGGCGAAGGTACCGGAAAGTTCAGCAGGTTGGGTGCGGCACTGTCCCAGGGTTGACGCGTGGAAAACTGGGCCTCTCCAGTGCGACTGACAATGGTAGCGCGCATGACCGGATCCTGCCCGACGATGGCCAGCAGACGACCGCCGACCTTGAGCTGCGAGAGCAGATTCGGCGGCACTTCGGCCACACAGCCGCCGAGCACGATGACATCAAAAGGACCTTCGGCGGCTGCACCCACCGCGCCATCGAACTGACGCACCTCGGCGTTGTGGATGCCCGCCTTTTGCAGGTTGGCGCGCGCCATGTTCACCAGTTCGGGCTGTATTTCCAGCGCAATCACACGTTGTGCCTGGTGCGCCAGCAGCGCGGTCAGGTAGCCTGAGCCGGCGCCAATCTCCAGTACTTTCTCGTGTTTTTGCACCGCCGCGTCCTGCAGCAATCGCGCTTCCAGACGGGGTGCGAGCATGCGCTGGCCGTGACCCAGCGGAATTTCCATGTCGGCGAAAGCCAGAGCCTTGTGCGCCAGGGGAACAAAATCTTCGCGTTTGACGACCGACAGCAGGTGCAGCACCTGATCGTCCAGAACGTTCCATGGACGAATCTGCTGCTCGATCATGTTGAAGCGCGCTTGTTCAAAATTCATTTCTTTACTCCGTGAGTCGGTTTACTGATTTGGCAAAATTTTACCCGCTGGCGCTGTCGCTGGCGGCCCAGCGGCGGCGCAGCCATTGCGCCAGATCATCGAGATAGCAGTAGACCACCGGAACCACCACCAAAGTCAGCAGGGACGAGGTAATGACGCCGCCAATGACGGCCTGCCCCATGGGGGCACGTTGCTCCGAGCCTTCGGTCAGTGCAAAGGCCAGTGGCAGCATGCCAAAAATCATGGCCAGTGTGGTCATCAGAATCGGACGCAGCCGCACCTTGGCTGCCATCAGGAGGGCGGCGCTGCGCTCCATACCGTCCTCCCGGGCCCGAATCGCAAAGTCAACCAGCAAAATGGCGTTTTTGGTCACCAGGCCCATCAGCATGACGATGCCGATGATGGAAAACATCGACAGCGTCGAGCCGAACATCAGCAGTGCCAGCACCACGCCAATCAGGGTCAGCGGCAGAGCCGTCATGAGCGCCATCGGTTGGAAGAAACTCTTGAACTGGCTGGCCAGAATCATGTAGATGAAGACGATGGCCAGCATCAGGGCCGAGATCGCGTAGTCAAAGGATTCGGCCATGTTCTTCGTGGAGCCGCCCATCTGGTAACGGTAACCGGGCGGAAACGCGATGGCGGCCAGGGCGGCCTTGATGTCGTCGGATACCTCGCCCACCGAGCGCTGATAGACATTGGTACTGATGGCCACCTCGCGCGTCATGTCACGCCGGTTGATCTGGTTCGCACCGGTGGACTCGACTACGGTGGCAATCTGGTTCAGGTGCACAATGCGCGCGCTGCCATCGGCGTTGGCGCCCAGCGTGAAGGGCAGGTGCTGCAGATCATCCGGGTTGTTGCGCGCGTCGGGTGCCAGGCGCACATTGACGTCGTAGGTCTGGTCATCCGGCGCGCGCCAGTTGCCCACGGTCTGGCCCGCAATCAGCGTACGCAGGGCGCTGGCAATCTGGCCGATGCCCAGGCCGAGGTCAGAGGCGGCATCGCGTCGCACCGCGACCGCCAGGGTGGGCTTGTTCGGCTTCACGCTGGAGTCGAGATCCACCAGTCCAGGGATTGGGCGAATTCTTTCCGTCACCAGTTTTGTCAGGCGTTCCAATTCGGCCAGATCCTGTCCCTGCAGTGAAAACTCGATCTGCTTTTGCCCGCCCACCGGATCCATCAGTCCGACGTGCGTGACCGTGATGCCGCTGACCTGCTTGAGCCGCTGGCGCAGCTCGGAAGAGAGTTGATCGACGCTGCGCTGGCGCTCCTTGCGGTCCACCAGCCGGATATAGAAGCTGGCGTAGCTCTTGCCAGCGGCGCTGCCAGTATTGAGGGTCGCCAGCGAGTAATGCACTTCCGGGTAGCTGCGCAGAATACCTTCAACCTGCTTGACCTTTCCTTCGGTCACTTCGATGGAAGAGCCCATCGGTGTGTAGAAGTTGAGCCAGGTTTCAGAGAAATCGGCTGATGGAACAAATTCCGTTCCGAGCAGCGGCACCATGAAGACGCTGGTGACAAAAATCAGCAGGGCGGCGAACAGGGTTTTGAGCTTGTGTACCAGCGCCCAGCGCAGAATGCTCTGGTACAGATCAATCAGCACATCGGTCGCATGGTCGAACCAGCCGGTTACACGGCCAATGGTTTTGTCGTAGAGCGTGAGCGGCGGCCCGTGGTGTCCGTGCGCTTCGATGCTTGGGTCATGCCAGATGGACGAGAGCATGGGGTCCAGCGTGAAACTGACAAACATGGAAATCAGCACCGCCGCGACGATGGTGAGGCCGAACTCATGGAAGAACTTGCCGATGATGCCGCCCATGAAACCAATCGGCATGAACACCGCCACAATCGACAGGGTAGTTGCCAGCACCGCCAGACCGATTTCCTGCGTCCCATCGAGCGAAGCCTGGTACGGCTTCTTGCCCATCTGCACATGGCGCACGATGTTTTCTCGCACCACGATGGCGTCATCGATCAGCAAACCGACGCAAAGGCTGAGCGCCATCAGCGTGATCATGTTGATGGTGAAACCAAACAGGTTCATGAACAGAAAGGTGCCAATCAGCGCGATGGGCAGGGTCAGGCCGGTGATGACGGTGGAGCGCCAGGAATTGAGAAACAGGAACACGATCAGGATCGTCAGCAGGGCACCTTCGATCAGGGTCTCACGCACATTTTCCACGGCCACCCTGATCTGGCGTGAGCCGTCGTAAACCGGTTCCAGTCGTACACCGGGCGGCAGTTCGGCTCTCATGGCGACAACGGTTTTCAGCAGCCCGTCGATCACGGCAATCGTGTTCTCATCCTGTGCCTTCTGCACGTTCAGCAGCAGCGTGCGTTGTCCGTTGTAGAGCGCCAGACTGTCGGTTTCCTGGGCACCATCTACGACGCTGGCGATCTGTCCGATGCGCACTGGCGCGCCGCCTTTGCGCGCCACGATGATTCTGGCGAAATCTTCCGGTCGCTGCATGCGCGCTTCGATCTTGACGACGCGCTCCTGTTGCAGCGAGCGGATCGCGCCCAGGGGCAAATCCTGATTTTCATAATTGACCGCCGCCACCACCTGCTCAGGCGTGACGCCAAAAGCTTCCATGGCCTGTGGCTTGAGGTAGAGATTGATTTCGCGCCTGGTGCCGCCGATGATGGTGACGGAGCCCACACCACGCACGTTTTCCAGACGCTTTCTGAGAGTCTGGTCGGCCCAGTTGGTCAACTCAACGGCGGACAGGGATTTGCTGGCAGCGCCAGCTTTCGTGGGCTCTGCCAGAACCGCGAGTGACCAGACCGCCTTGCTGGCGGGGTCAAAACGCAGCACACGCGGCTCTTTCACTTCGGTGCGCAGGGTGGGGCGCACGATGGCTACTTTTTCACGTACATCGTCAGCCGCCTTGCGCCCGTTGATGTGGAGCTGGAATTCGATGATCACAACCGACATGCCTTCGTAGCTGCGCGAGGTCAGGGCATTGATGCCGGCAATCGAATTGACGCCTTCTTCTATCTTCTTGGTGATCTCGCTTTCCACAATTTCCGGCGAGGCTCCCGGGTACTCGACGGTGACCACCACCACCGGAAAGTCAACGTTGGGGAACTGGTCCACCTGCAGACGCTGGAACGAGAACAGACCCAGCACCACGATGGCCAGCATGACCATGGTGGCGAAGACCGGGTTCTTCAGGCTGATGCGGGTGAACCACATGGCTTACTTGGCGCTGGCTGCTGGCGCCGAGATGAACTTGACTGGTGTGCCATCGCGCAGGGTGCCCACACTGCCGGAAACCACCTTGGCGCCTTCGCTGAGGCCCTTGACGGCGACCATGACCTGCGCATCGATCTCGCCACGCGCTCCAATTTCTACCGTCTGGTGCCGGACCTGCTGCTTGTCCACCAGCTGAACGTAGGGTTGCGGCTTGTCGGTACGCACGGCGTTCAGGGGTACGGCCAGCGTCTGCAGGTGGCCGGTGCCGAGCACGCCTTGCGCAAACAGACCCTGGCGCAGACCCGGCGCCGGGTCCACCTCCAGATAGGCGATGACGGCGCGGCTGCCAGCAAGCGCGCTGGGGTTGATCCGCACCACGCGGGCTTTCACCGGCTTGGCAGAGCCCTCGATCTGCAGCACGGCGCTTTGCCCCAGGCGCAAGTCCAGGGACTCGGTGGCGCTCAGACTGGCTTCGAGCTCAAGCCGCCTCAGATCGACGATTTCCACAATCCGCGCTTCCGGCGCGACCCGCTCGCCATGCTGCGCCAGGCGCTGGGAAACCAGACCGGCCAGCGGTGCGCGCAAAACCGTGTCGTCCAGCGCCTTGGCTGCGACCTCGGCGCCGGCCTGCGCGGCCCTGAAACTGGCTTCGGCCGCTGCCAGGCTGGCCAGTGAGGTATCGAGAGCTGTTTTGGAGATGAAGCCCTGATCAACCAGGGAACGGTTGTTGTCAAAGGCGCGTCGGGCGATGTCAACCTGGGCCTTGGCCGACTCAGCCAGTTGCTGTGCCTGGCGCAGGCGTGCCTGGTATTCGCCGGGCTCGACACGCGCGATGATTTGTCCGGCCTTCACTGTGTCGCCTTCGCGCACTGTCAGGCTTTGCAATTCACCAGCGACGCGGGCTTTGACAATGGCTGAATTGACAGCTTTGAGTGGACCCGAAATAGCCAGCCCCAAGGTCATGTCGCGGCTCTTTACCTCAACCATGTCGCCATCACCAAGCTCGACCACGGTTTGGCTGCGGTCTGCAGCGAGTCTGGCGACCGCTGCCTGTTGCGCTTGACGACTTGACAAAGCGCGCCAGACGCCGCTTGCGAGCAGACCGACCAGCAAAGCGAGCAGCACCCATTTCATCCAGCTTTTCATAAACTGCAATTTCCTTCTATTGATCACAGGGTGGCGGTGAGCAGGCTCAGGTCGGCAAGCATGGGTTCGGCAGCATGCCAAACGGTGCAAATCGGCGCGTCGTGCAGTGGCGCAGCAAGTCAGGCGTGGTGCCGGCAAAGGCATCGAACTCTGCGTACCATTGCGATAAGCCGCTCGTAATGTAGCTTCCGCTGGTCAGACTGTCAATGTGGCACTCTCCTCTGTTTTGAAGCACGCTGCAAATTTGAGCAAAGGGCCTGGCGTTCGGCGAGTCGTCGAGGAGCCGCGTAAGATGGCCGGTCGCTGTTGTGCAAACTTGGAGGGTATTCAATGACGGGGGTTCAACAAACCATCACATTGGGAGGTGGCTGCTTCTGGTGCACGGAGGCGGTCTTTGTCTGCGTCAAAGGGGTCCTCGACGTCGAAAGTGGTTACTGCAACGGCCATGTCAGGCAACCGAGCTACAGCCAGGTTTGCACCGGTGCGACCGGGCACAACGAGGTGGTCAAACTGGTGTTCGATTCGACCCAGATCAGCGCCCGTGAAATCCTGGAAATTTTCTTCGTGATCCATGATCCGACGACGCTCAATCGCCAGGGGCATGACAGCGGCACACAATATCGCAGTGGCATCTACTTTTCGACGCCGGCGCACGAGACTCTGGCCAGAGCTGTCATTGACGAGATGACGAGCAGTGCGGTCTACCGTAGCCCCATCGTCACCGAAGTGTTGCCGCTGACGAATTACTGGGCAGCCGAGGATTACCATCAGGACTACTTCGCGAAAAATCCGCAGCAAGGATATTGCATGGCAGTCGCCGCCCCCAAGGTCGCAAAATTCCGGCGAACGTTTGCACGCCTGGTGCGCTGAGCTCGCGACAAGATCGAGATGACCAATCCTGTTTTTTCTTCTCTGTTGCCGGTGGTGCTCCTGATTGCCATTGGCTACATCAGTGGGCGCGCCGGCTGGATAAGGGCCGAGGCCAGCAAAGACCTGTCGAATCTGGTCTTCATGGTGCTGACGCCGGCCTTGTTGTTTCGCACCATGAGCACGGTGCATGTGGAGCAACTCAACTTCAAGCCGGTTGCCATGTATTTTGTCGCGGCCGCCCTGCTTTTTTCCGCCATACTGGTCTGGCAGGGTGCAACGCGCCGCGCCGCCGTGCTGGCGTTGGCAGCGACCTTCAGCAATACCGTGATGATCGGGGTGCCACTGGTTGCCCTCGCCTATGGTGAAGCCGGTCTGGTGATGCTGTTCACCCTGATATCGGTGCACGCGCTGGTGCTGCTGACACTGGCGACGGTGGTGCTTGAACTGGCGGTGGCGCGCGAACAGGCGGCCAAGGACACAGCCGCGCCGCGTCACATGGCGCTGACGGTGCTGGCAGCGATGCGCAATGGCATCATTCATCCGGTGCCGCTGCCCATCATGGTTGGCCTGGTCTTCGCACAAACCGGGCTCGTGATTCCGGCGCTGCTGGACAAGCCCTTGCTACTGCTGAGCAACGCGTTTGGTCCGATCGCGCTGGTGCTGGTCGGCGTGACCTTGACTCAGGTACGGGTGGGCGAGCATCTCCGTGGTGCGCTGGGTCTGGCCCTGATCAAGAACCTGGCTTTTCCGGCACTGGTGGCGCTACTGTGCTGGGCGCTCGGCTTGAACGGTCTTCCTTTGTCGGTGATGATCGTTGCGGCGTCCATGCCAATCGGGGCCAACGTGTTCCTGTTTTCGCAGCGCTACCAGGTGGCGCAGGAACTGGTCACCGCCAGCGTGGCAGTTTCAACCGTGCTGGCGCTGGCAACGGTCTCGCTGGTGATGGCTTTGCTGGGCGCCCTTTAGCGCCGCCTTCAGGGCGCCAGTCGTTCGCGCAGCCAGGATTTCTCGGGCGTCAGCGTGTAGCGCAGGCGGTCATGCAATCGGCTCTTGCGGCCTTGCCAGAATTGCCAGCTGTCCGGCTGCAGTCGGTAGCCACCCCAGTGCGGCGGTCGTGGCGGCTGCAGCAGAAACTTGGCACCGTAGAGCGCAGCGTTTGCCACCAGCACGCTGCGCCCGCTGATGACCTGACTCTGCGGCGAGGCCCAGGCACCAATGCGTGAATCCAGCGGCCGGCTGTGAAAGTAGGCGTCACTCTCTGCATCACTGACTTTCTCGACCCGACCCTCGATGCGTACCAGGCGTTCCATTTCAACCCAATGAAACTGCAGGGCGGCATAGGGGTTGCCGGCCAGTTCCTGTCCCTTGCGGCTGTCGTAATTGGTGAACCAGGTGATGCCGCGGTCGTCATAGCCCTTGATCAGCACGACGCGCGTTGATGGCCGCAGATCGCTGGCAACGGTCGCCAGGGTCATGGCATTGGGTTCGGGAACCTCCGACGAGATGGCCTCCTGCAGCCACTGTTCAAACTGCCGCAACGGGTCCGCATGAGATGCGTCTTCGCTGAGTTCGGCGCGTTCGTAGCTTTTGCGCAGGTCGGCGATAGAGCTCATGTCGGCCTAAAGTGATCGCTGTATCAATTCAATCTTGTAGCCGTCGGGATCGGTGACAAAGGCGATGATGGTTGTGCCACCTTTAACCGGGCCGGCTTCGCGTGTGACCTTGCCGCCGGCGGCCTTGATCTTTTCGCAGGCACCATGGACATCGGGCACGCCGAGGGCCAGGTGGCCGAAGGCGGTGCCGATCTCGTAGGAATCGACGCCCCAGTTGTATGTCAACTCAATCTCGGCGTGTTCCGGATTCTTGCCAAAACCAACAAAGGCCAGGGTGTATTTGTAATCCGGGTTTTCTGTCTTGCGCAGCAACTGCATGCCCATGACCTGGGTGTAGAAGTCGATGGAGCGCTGCAGATCGCCCACGCGCAGCATGGTGTGTAGAAATCTCATGCGCCGGATTGTGACGCAAAAAAAAGGGCCGGTCTTGCGACCAGCCCTGTTAAGGGATCCCTGAACCTGTTGGTTACGAAAGGACCCGAGGAGACAACCTGTGAGAACGAGGTGTTCCCGAAAATTTTGCTTGTTCGAAGTATCTCAGGGTTTCCCCTTGCTTTTTAGAGTCAAAGCACCAAAAGGTGACCTGCCTCAATGTTTCTTCAAACAAGACTTGCAAATCAGCGCTTTTTCGAAGCCGGCTTGGCAACGACATCAGCGGCGGAGGCGGCAACTGCATTGAAATTCGATTGGGCGACGTCCGCGGCCTGCTTGACTGCCTTTTGCACCGATTCCAGTGCGTTGTTGGCAGCGGCCACAGCGCTCTTCATGACGGCCACAGCAGTTTCAGAGCCGGCTGGGGCGTTCTTGGCGGCGTTGTCTACCAGACCCATGAACTTCTTCTGCGCGTCGGCTGCCTGACCTTCAAAGGTCTTGCCGAAGTCGGCGCCGGCACCGGAGGCGATGTCGTACAGATGGCGGCTGTAGGCCGCAGTTTTCTCAGCCAGCGGCTGGAACAGACTCGATTGCAGTGCCAGCAGTTCCTGTGCGTCCTTCACGCTCAGCAGTGCCTTGGCGTGATCCGAGGTTTCGGCCAGAGCTGCTTTGGAAGCGGTCAGATTGAGTTCAACAATCTTTTCGACGCCTTCAAAGGCTTTGGTGGTCAGGCCCATCAGGGTTTCAACGTTGGCCTTTTGTGAAGCCAGGATTTGTTCGACGGTCAGCATATGAATTTCTCCAAAGAGGGGTGGGGCTACGGGTATCTGCGCCGAAACCTGGCCTGAGCCGGATGTATGTTGCAGTGCAGCATGAATCGAATTATAGGGACGGCGGTGCCGCTTGCAAGTGTTATTTGCTGCGACGCAACATATTAGACCAATAGTTCTAAAACCGGAGTCGTTTCCGCACACTGGCAAAATCGGGCACCATGAGCGAGAACAAACAAGAAAAACCACAAGCCGCGTCGCGCAGCGCCTACCGCGTGTTTCGAGCCATCACGACGCGCTGGATGGACAACGACGCCTACGGCCACGTCAACAACGTGGTCTATTACAGCTGGTTCGATACCGCCGTCAATGCCTACCTGATAGAGCAGGGCGTGCTCGATATCGAGCATGGGCAAACCATTGGTCTGGTGATCGAAACCCGCTGCAACTATTTCGCGCCGCTGGCATTTCCGCAGACTGTGGAGGCGGGCATTCGCGTAGCTCATCTGGGGTCGAGCAGCGTGCGCTACGAAGTCGGCCTGTTTGCGCAGGGCGAGGCCTTGAGCGCCGCCCGGGGTCACTTTGTGCACGTCTATGTGAACCGCGAAACGCGCCGACCGACCGCTTTGCCGCCCAATTTGAAAACCGTACTGGAGAGCCTTCTATGACACAGCCTGTTCTGGATCCCGCCGTGGTGGACGCCGCCATCACTTCACGCATGGCAATTCGTGCCTTTACTCCGGAGGCGGTGGCGCGTGAGACCATTGCCGAAGTGCTGCAAGTGGCGAGTCGCGCACCGTCAGGTACCAACACACAGCCATGGAAAGTCTATGTGCTGCAGGGTGCCAGCCGTGACGCGCTGGTGAACAAGGTATGTGCGGCGCACGATGCGATCCAGGCCAATCCGGCGCTGCTCGCTGACTACAAGGAACAGTACGACTATTACCCGGCCCAGTGGTTCAGCCCGTACATAGACCGTCGGCGCGAAAACGGCTGGGGCTTGTATGGCCTGCTGGGCATCGGCAAAGCGGATCGCGACAAGATGCAGGCGCAGATGCAGCGCAATTTCAGGTTCTTCGATGCGCCGGTCGGCCTGATGTTCACGGTCGATCGCGGCATGGGTCGCGGCTCTCTGCTGGACTACGGCACCTTTTTGCAAAGCATCATGGTCGCAGCGCGTGCGCGCGGACTGCACACCTGTCCACAACAGGCATGGAATATGTTCAACAGCATCGTCCTGCCGCATGTCGGCGCCGGGGCGCAGGAAATGCTGGTCTGTGGGATGGCCATGGGCTATGCCGATCAGTTGGCGGCGGTCAACACCTTCCACACACCGCGCGTGCCAGTGGAGGAATTTGCGCATTGGCTCGATTGACCCGCCATACCGGGTGGGTAAATACGATGGTGGCGTCACCCATGGCGCGATAAAGTAGCAGCATGATCATTACCAGTCTTCTCGATACCGATCTGTACAAATTCACCATGATGCAGGCGGTGCTGCATCAGTTCCCCGGTGCTCAAGTCGAATACAAATTCAGGTGCCGCAATCCCGGCATTGATCCTGCGACTGGCCGCGCGAGTCGGGCGCTAGGCACTTACGTCAATGAGATCCGCGACGAAATCAGATCTCTTTGCAGTCTGCATTTTCAGGATGCCGAGCTGACCTACCTGCATTCGCTGCGCTTCATCAAGAGCGACTTTGTTGATTTTCTGGGGCTGTTCAAGCTCAATGAGAAGTACATCAACGTCACAGCGCGACCGTCCGGCGAGATCGACATTTCGATTCGGGGGCCTTGGCTGCACACCATCCTGTTCGAAATCCCGGTGCTGGCCATCGTCAACGAAGTCTACTTTCGCAACACCCAGAAGCTGCCCGATCTGATGGAGGGGCGCCGGCGGCTGGATGTCAAGATCGGGCAGTTGCGCGAGGCTGGTCTGGGCGACTTGAAGATCGCCGATTACGGCACACGGCGCCGTTTTTCCCAAGCCTGGCACGAAGAGGTCTTGCGGGTTCTGGCAAGCCGTATCGGTACAGCCCAAAGTCCAGGCAATCTGGCGGGTGTGGCCGGGCAGCTGGCGGGTACCAGCAACGTTCTCTTTGCCATGAAGCTGGGCCTGACCCCGCTCGGTACCATGGCGCACGAATACCTGCAGGCCTGTCAGGCGCTCGGACCCCGCCTGCGTGACAGCCAGATTTACGCGTTCGAGTCCTGGGCCAAGGAATACCGGGGTGACCTCGGCATTGCCCTGAGCGATGTCTATGGCATGAGCGCCTTCCTGCGCGACTTTGATCTGTATTTCTGCAAACTTTTTGATGGTGCGCGGCACGACAGCGGGGACCCCTTCCAGTGGGCCGAGCGCATGCTCGAGCACTACCACCAGCGCCGGGTTGATCCGCGTACCAAGACCTTGATCTTCAGTGACGGCTTGACCGTGCCGCGCACGATAGAGCTCTACCAGCAGTTCAAGGGGCGCTGCCAACTGGCCTTTGGTATAGGCACCAATCTCACCAACGACCTGGGCTATGAGCCGCTGCAGAACGTCATCAAGATGGTTCGCTGCAATGGCCAGCCGGTAGCCAAGTTGTCTGACGCTCCCTCCAAAGACATGTGCGAAGACGAGAAATACCTGGCCTATCTGCGCCAGGTATTTGATATTTCGCCAGTCCGATAATTCAATCCGCCATTGCCTTTCAACCCTCACCATCAAGGTAGAACCTCATGCTGACTGCCATCTCCATCATCTTTGTTCTGGCTTATCTGGCCATTGCACTGGAGCATCCGCTGAAAATCAGCAAGTCGGCCTCGGCACTGATGGGGGCTGGCTGGTTGTGGACGGTGTATGCGCTGTTCAGTGGCGATGTGAATCAGGTCGATGCGGACCTGAACCGCTCACTGATGGGAACGGCCCAGATTGTTTTTTTCCTGATGGGTGCCATGACCATCGTCGAGGTGGTCGATGCGCACGAGGGGTTTCTTGCCATCACCTCGCGCATCAAGACCACCAAACTTTCGTCGCTGATGTGGATGGTGGGCTTTGTGACCTTTTTCCTCAGTTCGATCCTGGACAACCTGACCACCACCATCGTCATGATTTCCCTCATGAAGAAGCTGCTTGAGAAGCGTGAAGACCGAATCTACTTTGCCGGCATCATCGTCATTGCCGCCAACGCGGGAGGTGCCTGGACGCCGATCGGCGATGTCACGACCACCATGCTCTGGATTGGCAACCAGATCACCACGCTGTCGATCATGAAGGCCGTGTTCCTGGCCTCCATGGTCAATCTGCTGGTGCCACTGGCTATCACGAGTCGCATTCTGGGGAACCGACCAGTGATCGCGCCGGCGCGCAGAGTGGATTCAGAGAACCTGCAATCGACCAACTTCGAGCGTAATCTGATGCTGTTTCTGGGCCTGGGCATTCTGGTGGGTGTGCCACTCTTCAAGACCGTAACGCATCTGCCACCCTTCATGGGCATCCTGTTTGGGCTGGGCATGCTCTGGATGGTGGGAGACCTGCTGCACCTGAACAAGGAAGATCACAAGAAGAAGCATCTGACGCTGGTGCATGCGCTTACCCGCATTGACATGAGCTCGATCATCTTTTTCATCGGCATTCTGATGGCTGTTGCCGTGCTGGAACACACGCATGTGCTGAGCTCACTTGCGCAGTGGCTTGACAAGACCGTTGGACGCCTGGACATCATCGTTCTGATCATCGGCCTGGCCAGCGCCGTGGTTGACAATGTGCCGCTGGTGGCGGCTTCCATGGGTATGTACACGCTGGC
>CAZZLB010000030.1:0-14565 GCA_964654655.1 uncultured Rhodoferax sp.
CAAGACCATGGAAGGCATGAGCTTCGAGACGCCCAAGGGCAAGATGACCTTCCGCAAGGAAGACCATCAGGCGATGCAGAGCATGTACCACTTCAAGATCAAGGTGGATCCGGCCTTTGTCTGGGGCGTGCCGGAACTGGTGCACGAAATCAAAGCCGAAGAAATGCAGATTCCGATCCGCAACAAGCGCTAGTTGAATTTGTCATCCCGGGCTCGACCCGGGATCCAGTGCCTCAAGCACTTCGGATTGCGGGCCATGCTCGCAATGACAGGCCAACAAAGTAGTGCCCATCCCTATTGGGTCCGTCCCCGATGCTCGAAACCAAAGAACTCACGGTCCGCTTTGGCGGCCATGTGGCGGTGAACGCTGTCAGTTGTGCCTTCAAGCCGGGCACGCTGACAGCCATTGTCGGCCCCAACGGGGCGGGCAAGACCACTTACTTCAATCTGATTTCAGGCCAGCTCCAGGCGAGCTCGGGTGAGGTCTTTCTCAATGGAAACAGCCTGGCTGGTCTTAGCCCGTCGGCGCGCACCCGGGCCGGTCTTGGGCGCGCTTTTCAACTGACCAATCTCTTCCCCAATCTGTCAGTGCTGGAGAACGTGCGGTTGGCAGTTCAGGCGGCGCGCGTCGGCGCCCATCTGCGAGGTTTGAACCTGTGGAGCATCTGGAGTGACCATAAGGCATTGACCGAGTTGGCACAGGAAGTTCTATCAGCGGTGGCGATGAACGACAAGGCCGATACGCTGGTGGCTAGTTTGCCGCATGGCGATCAGCGCAAGCTGGAGGTGGCCCTGCTGATGGCGCTGGAGCCCGATGTGTTCATGTTCGATGAGCCGACCGCCGGCATGAGCGCCGACGAAGCACCGGTGATCCTGAACCTGATTCGCAAGCTCAAGGACGACCCGCGCAAGACCATTTTGCTGGTGGAACACAAAATGGACGTGGTGCGTGAGCTGGCCGACCGCATCATCGTGCTGCACAACGGTGCGCTGGTAGCCGATGGCGAACCCTCGGCAGTCATTGCATCGCCTATTGTTCAGGAGGCTTACCTTGGGGTTGCCCCCAAGGACGCCTCGGCGCAAGATGGGACGCCCCCCTTTCCCGACCTTTCCCCTCGAGGGGAAAGGAGAGAAGAAAAATGAGCGCAAACTTGCTCCAGTTAACCGATGTGCACACCCATATCGGGGCTTACCACATCCTGCACGGTGTGGATCTGGTGTTGCCACGCGGGCAACTCACCATGTTGCTCGGGCGCAATGGCGCTGGCAAAACTACCACGCTACGCACCATCATGGGTCTGTGGCATGCCAGCCAGGGCAGCATTGCATTCGGTGAGCGCGATATCACGCGCTTTGCGACGCCTGACATCGCCGGTCTTGGCATAGCTTATGTGCCGGAAAACATGGGCATCTTTTCTGACTTGAGCGTGAAGGAAAACATGCTGCTGGCGGCGCGTTCCGCGAGTCGGGCCAGTCAGATGGACGAGCAGCGTCTGAAGTGGATTTTTTCCCTTTTTCCGGCAGTTGAAAAATTCTGGAACCACCCGGCTGGCAAACTCTCTGGTGGCCAGAAGCAGATGCTGGCGGTGGCGCGGGCGATTGTCGAACCCCGTGAACTGCTGATCGTCGATGAGCCCAGCAAGGGCCTGGCACCGGCCATCATCAACAACATGATTGATGCTTTTGGTGAACTCAAGGCTACCGGCACCACACTGCTTCTGGTGGAACAGAACATCAACTTTGCCAAGCGTCTGGGCGATCGTGTTGCGGTCATGGACAACGGTCGCGTGGTGCACGCTGGCGCCATGCAGGCACTGGCCGAAGACGAAGAATTGCAGCAGCGGCTGCTGGGGTTGGCGATATGAAACTTGATTTCGACTGGAAGCCCCTGGCACTGGTGCCGCTGCTGGCACTGGGCGTCTTGCCTTTCATAGGTTCGAGTTCTACCTGGCTGACATTGACGGTGGCTGGGCTGGCCATGGGCATGATCATCTTCATCATCGCCTCCGGCCTGACGCTGATCTTCGGCCTGATGGATGTCCTTAATTTTGGCCATGGTGTGTTCATAGCGCTGGGTGCCTTTGTCGCCACGACGGTGCTGGGGCTGATGGGCGACTGGACCGGATCAGCCGAGCTGTGGCGCAACCTGCTGGCGGTGTTTATTGCCATGCTGGTGGCGATGGCTGTGTCGGGTGCGGTCGGACTGGCCTTTGAGCGTTTCATTGTGCGCCCGGTCTACGGTCAGCATCTCAAGCAGATCCTGATCACCATGGGCGGCATGATCATCGGAGAGGAACTCATCAAGGTGATCTGGGGACCGCAACAGATTGCCTTGCCGCTGCCTGAGGCGCTGCGCGGCGCCGTGCTGATGGGTGAATCGGCAATCGAGAAATATCGTTTGCTGGCGGTCCTCGTCGGCGGTGCCGTTTTTGCCCTGCTGGCCTGGACCCTGAACCGCACCAAGATCGGTCTGCTGATTCGCGCCGGTGTGCAGGACCGTGAAATGGTGGAATCGCTCGGTTACCGCATCCGGCGATTGTTTGTCGGTGTCTTTGTGGTCGGCAGTGCGCTGGCCGGACTCGGCGGCGTGATGTGGGGCCTGTACCAGCAGAACGTGGTGCCGCAGATGGGGGCACAGGTCAATGTGCTGATCTTCATCGTCATCATCATCGGTGGACTGGGTTCGACGGGCGGTGCGCTGATGGGAGCATTGCTGGTGGGCCTGATGGCCAACTACACGGGTTTTCTGCTGCCCAAGGTGGCGCTGTTTTCAAACATCGCACTGATGGTCGCGATTCTGCTTTGGCGGCCGCAGGGTGTGTACCCGGTGGCGAACCGCTAGTCTGGAGTATTCATGCTGACAAGACTCCTCTCCAATGACTTTCCGCGCAGCCGTGTGCTGGCTGTTCTGCTTTTGCTGGTGTTGATTGCATTGGCCGGAACGCCCTTCATCTTTCCTGGCGTCAAGGCACTCAATGTGGCGGCCAAGGTGCTGGTCTTCATTGTGCTGGTTGCCAGTTTTGATTTGCTGTTGGGCTTCACTGGCATTGTCAGTTTTGCCCACACCATGTTCTTTGGCATTGGCGCCTATGGCATCGCCATTGCCACGACGCGCCTCGGACCGACCTGGGAAGCGCTCGCTGTCGGGCTGGTGTGTTCGCTCGGATTGTCGCTGCTGCTGGCACTGCTGGTCGGATTGTTCTCGCTGCGCGTCCGAGCCATCTTTTTTGCCATGATCACGCTCGCCGTCGCTTCCGCTTTCCTGACGCTGGCCTCCCAGCTCTCCGATATTACCGGCGGTGAAGACGGTCTGACCTTCAAGGTGCCAGCAATTCTTTCGCCTGGCTTTGAATTCTCGGCGCAGCCGTTTCTGGGCGTCACGCTCGACGGTCGCTTGCTTTGCTATTACCTGCTGTTTGTGGCTGCCCTGCTGCTGCTGCTGGCCATGCTGCGCATCGTGAATTCACCTTTTGGCCGCGTGCTGCAGGCGATTCGGGAGAACGAGTTCCGTGCCGAGGCCATCGGCTATAGGGTTGTGGTCTACCGCACACTGTCTAGCGTTCTGTCAGCGCTCTTCGCCTGTCTGGCTGGCGCCATGCTGGCGCTCTGGCTGCGCTACAACGGGCCCGACACCTCCCTTTCCTTCGAGGTCATGATGGACGTACTGCTGATCGTCGTGATCGGCGGCATGGGCACCATTTACGGCGCCGTCATCGGCTCGGTCCTGTTCCTGGTGGCACAAAGCTATTTACAGGATTTGCTGCGGCTGGGCAGCGAGACCGCATCATCGCTCCCCTGGCTTGCCGCACTGCTGTCACCGGACCGCTGGCTGCTCTGGTTAGGGGTTCTGTTTGTGCTGTCGGTGTATTACTTTCCAACCGGTGTGGTTGGGCGATTGCGTGCCAACGCGCTGGGAGGAAAAGCATGAGTCTGCGAGAGGGGTATTCGTCGGCCTACGTGCAATGCGCAGGATGCGAGATTCACTACACCGATTGGGGCGATGCGCATCAGCCTGTCGTGATTGCCTGGCACGGCCTGGCGCGCACCGGGCGCGACATGGACGAGTTGGCCGCCCACCTGAGCGGGCTCGGTTACCGTGTGATTTGTCCGGACACCATCGGGCGCGGCCTGAGCCAGTGGAGTGCAGCACCCGAGGTGGAATACTGTCTTGCGTTTTACGCCCGCATCGCTTGTGAGTTGTTGGACCGGCTTGGTGTTGATAAGGCGCACTGGGTCGGGACATCGATGGGTGGTTCCATCGGAACCGTGTGCGCTGGGGGTTTGCTGGAGCCGCGCATGAGGCAGCGCATCCTGAGCCTCACCCTGAACGACAATGCACCCGCGCTGGCACAGGCGGCGATCGATCGCATTCGCGCTTATGCCGGCAGCCCGCCGGCCTTCCAGACCGTGCTGGAACTGGAAGCATTCTTCCGTCAGGTCTACAAGCCCTATGGCTGGTTGAGCGATGCCCAGTGGCGTCGGCTCACCGAGACATCGACGCGACGTCTGAGCAATGGCCTGGTTACACCGCATTATGATCCTGCCATGGTGCAGCAGTTCATCAGTCATCCAGACGACTATTCAATCTGGAATCACTACGACCAGATCGCCGTTCCTGTGCTGTGTCTGCGTGGTGCCGAGTCAGACCTGGTGTTGCCAGAGACCATCGATCAGATGCACCGGCGTGGCCCCGGCGAGCGTGGTTTGCTACAGGTTAGAGAGGTTGCCCGATGTGGTCACGCGCCAGCGCTGAATGTGCCAGATCAACTGGACCTGGTTGCGGACTTCATCCGCGCTGCGAGCTGAGCATGATTGACCATCTGGACCACTTGGTACTTACCACTTGCGACGCTGAAGCCAGCATCGACTTCTACACGCGCGTGCTCGGCATGTCACTGGAGCGCTTTGTCGGGGGAACGCCACCAGTGGAGCGCCTGGCTTTCAAATTCGGTCAGCAGAAGATCAATCTGCATGTGCGCGGGCGGGAGTTTGAACCCAAGGCCCACCTGCCGGTTCCCGGCGCACTGGACCTGTGCTTTATTGCCAGCATCCCGCTGACGCAGGTGATGGAGCGTCTGCAGGCCGCGGGTTGGCCGATCATTGAGGGCCCGGTCATGCGAACCGGTGCGACGCAGAAAATCCGGTCTGTTTATGTGCGTGACCCCGATCTGAATCTGATTGAAATATCGGAGTTGTCGAGCGCGTAAGCGCGCGGCTTTTATTGCCTGGCGCCCAGTGCCAGGGCAGACGCACGCGAGGCAGCCAAGCCCGGCGTGTCGGGTGCGGCCTGGGTTGGCCAGCCGGCCAGATGTGAGCGCACCAATTCCCCTAGAGCGCCAATCCATGCCGAGTCGGAGTTGAGGCAGGCAATGTAGTGAAACTCTGTGCCGCCAGCTTGCAGGAAGGCGCCGCGTCCTTCCACGTTGATTTCTTCAAGTGTCTCCAGACAGTCGCTGGTGAAACCAGGGCACACCACATCGACGCGCCGAACGCCGGCTTGCGCCAAAGCAATCAGCGTTGGCTCGGTGTACGGTTGCAACCATTTGGCGCGGCCCAGCCGGGACTGAAAGGTCACCTTGTACTGATCCTTGGTCAGGCCCAAACGCTCGGCCAGCAGCCGTGCGGTCTTGAAGCATTCGCATTGGTAGGGGTCGCCCAGTTGCAGTGTGCGCTCGGGTACGCCATGAAAGCTCATCACCAGCTGCTCGGGGCGGCCATGGATCTGCCAGGTCCGCTGGATGCTTTCGGTCAGCGCCAGGATGTAGCCCGCGTCGTCGTGGTAACGATTGACAAAACGCAGTTCCGGTAGATTGCGCACCGTGGCAGCCCAGGCGTAAACCGCATCAAACAGGCTGGCGGTCGTGGTTGCAGAGTATTGCGGGTAGGCCGGCACGATCAGAATCCGGGTTGCCCCGCCGGCCTTCAATGCATCGAGTTGCTCGGTGATCGAGGTTTGTCCATAGCGCATGGCGTAGCGCACCTGCACTTGGTGCCCTTGCCCGGACAACCAGACCTGCAGCAGTCCGGTCTGCTTCGCGGTCCAGACCTTGAGCGGTGAGCCCTCCGATGTCCAGATGCTGGCGTACTTGGCAGCCGACTTGGCTGGTCTGAAGCGCAGGATGATTCCGTGCAGGATCAACCACCAGAGCAGGCGCGGAATTTCAACCACACGAGGGTCGCTCAAAAATTCACCCAGGAATTTGCGCACGTCGGCGGTGCTGGTGCTGGCCGGTGTACCGAGGTTACAGAACAACACCCCCGTGCGCGGCGCCTGGCCGTGTCTGAAAGCAGGTTCTGATTTGAAAGAAGACATGCACCTATTTTCACGTATCTAAGGGTTCTTTTCTCTGTTCGTTGCTATTTCCCATTTTTTCCCCACTCTCTCACCCCCGCCTCTCTCCCGCCCCGCCGGGCGGGAAAGAGGAGCCAACAGCCGTAGTTGGCCGCGTCCGCAAACAAGGGAAGTACAGGTTCGACCGCGCGTTGGGCAAGATTGTGTGCTGTATGACCATCTCGGTGATGCCAACAGCCAATGCCAGTACTGCAAGCACGATGTGAGGCCGCAAACATTTGCGGTCAGTCAATTGCAGGCAACGGGCAAAGCAGACCACAGGTTGAGCTACAAATTTCAGCGTTCCAAACCTGAAAGATGCACTTCAGAAGTTCAGATACGCGGCCACATGTGGCTGTTGGCTCCCTCTTCCGCCCGGCGGGGCGGGAGAGGGCGGGGGGTGTGAGTGGGGAAAAACAAGAATAATCGAGAAATAAAAAATCTCTACCGAGCAGGTGCAAGCGTCAACGTACTGCGTGTATTGGCAGCAACATCAGCTTCGCTCAGATGTTGCGCCACGTAGCCGCCGGCGATGAAAGTTGCCGCCTGATCCTTGTAGTGCGCGTCAAACAGCACACCGCTCTGCCCTACCGGGTTGATGCCAAGGGCCTTGCTGGCATCGGCAAAATCGATGACACGCCGGGTTGACGGTCCCATCGTCGCCGCCCAGGGTGCCGGTCCTATGTTGTGGCCCAGATTGTTTGGCAACTCTCGTCCGCCGGGCGCTGCAAATGGACCGATGTTGAAGATCTTGTCGAGCGGCTTTTGCGATGCCAGCGGGTGACCATGCGTCAGCGTATGGGCCTTGCCCCAGGCCCAGTTCGCGCTGTCCTGGCCCAAGGTGGTCCTCAAGTGCGCCAGCGCGGCTTGCCAAGCTGCTTTCACAGTGTCGGCGCGACTCTCACGTGCGGGCGTATTGCGGTTATCCCACCAGGGCGATTCCGCGTCGGCGACCAGACGGGGCAAAGCGAAGTCAAGGGCGCGCGTGGTCAGCAGATTCTTGAATTGAACTTCACCCAATTCATCAGCCATGGCGGCGCGGGTCAATTCGTAGAGAAGCTGGTTGTAGACGGTAGCCGGGACGCTGTCGAGGCTATGCTGGCCGTCCCAGGAGACCAGGCGCTGCAGCAACGCGCGTTCCGTCGTGTCTGTGACTACCGTTTGCAACACCGGCAAGAGGGGCTTGAGGATGCGCTGGACATAGCCGGTCTGGACATCAAGCTGTAGCGCTTGGCTCGTCTTGTTATCCCACTTGGCCGACCCGTCGCGCAGACGCTCGTCGAGTCGCTGGACGCGATCTGGCAGGCAGTAGTAGCCAGGGACGGCGACGCCGTTGCCTGACTTGGGCTCATGGTTGGCCGAGACAATGTAGCCACGCGCCGGGTTGATTTCCTGTGGGTTCTGGTTGAACGGATAAAAGCCGGGCTTGTCTGCTTCGGCGCTGCTGCCATCGAGGATGAAGCCGGGATTGACATTGGCCGGGCGAATCGGCAACCTGGCCGCAGCCCACCAGCCTATGTCGCCGCCAGCATTGGCCCAAACCACGTTGAGTCCGGGCGCATGGATTTTGCTCGAGGCCTGTGCAGCCTTGGCCGAAGTATCTGCCCGGTTAAGTTCATAGACGGCGTCGAGGATCGGGTTTTCGGTCTCCAGAAAGGCCCACCACATGGCAACCGGCGTTTTGCCCAGCAGCGTCGGGAAGGCGTCGGTGATGATGGGACCATGCGCAGAGCGGCGCAGCGTCAGCTTGATCGGCGCCGAATCCTTGACAAGAATGGTTTCCTCTCGGCTTTGCAAGTCAACCCACTGGCCGTGGTACCAAACCTGATTGGGGTTGGCCGGATTGACCTTTTCAGCGATCAGGTCGATGTCATCGTTCTCGAACATGGTCAGGCTCCAGCCAAACTGGTGGTTGTGGCCGAGCAGGGCGGTTGGCACCAGACCCTGATGGTGACCATAGAGTTCGAAGCCAGGGGCTGACAAATGCGCCTCGTACCACACCGCGGGTGCCGAGTAGGCAATGTGCGGGTCACCAGCCAACAGCGGTTTGCCGCTGGCGCTGCGGCTACCGGAAATAGCCCAGGCGTTGCTGCCCTCGAATCGCGGCATGCCAACCATCTCGATCGCCTCCTGGCTAAGCAGGGCAATCTGTTCGAGCCGTTGCCAGTCGGCGCCATTCATTGTTTTCGTCAAACCCGAAGCGACAACCCCGTCCGGGTGCGAATCAAGGTCAAAGACCTTCAGATAGCCCGCTCCCAGTTTGTCGCGCACATAGGTCAGTGCCGGTTCGGTACGAAAGGTGGCGGCAAAACTGTAGGCCAGGTAGCCGGTCACAGCAAAAGTGTCCTGTGCGGTGAAAGGACGCTTTGGAATCTTCAGGAGGTCAAATTCAAGCGGCGATGGGTGGGTCGCCTGGAACTGGTTGATGCCGTCCAGGTATGCGCTCAATGCCTGGGACGAAGCGCTCTTGAGATCCATTTTTGCAACGGCAGCCTGGGCGTGTTCCCGAATCCCCAGGGTACGAAAAAGCCTGTCAACATCGGCCAGTTTGGGGCCCAGTATTTCGGCCAGTTCGCCCTGCGCCAGGCGGCGCATGATTTCCATTTGAAACAGCCGGTCTTGCGCCTGTACATAACCCAGCGCGCGGTAGAGGTCAGTCGCGTTTTCGGCCCGGATGTGCGGCACGCCGCGCTCGTCATAGCGGACGGTGACGGGCGCCTTCAACTGTGTCAGATTCAGCGTGCCAGAGCGCTGCGGCTGTTTGCTGTAAAGGTACCAGGAAACCCCTGCTGCACTGACCACGATCAAGGCGGCCAGTAGCAGGGAAATTATCTTCAAGGCGCGTTTCATTGGCATGACTCCTTGCTTGCTTTGCTTTTGCCTCTGACATCATAAGCTTCCAGCACCACTGTTCTGACGGCACTGACGGCGCTGCGCACTGCGCCCTCCAGCGTGGCCGGATACGGGCCCGCCACAAAGTCACCACAGGCCAGCAGACCGGGTGCGACCTGTTGCGGGGGTCGCACCAGCGCTGGCGTGCATTGAAATGTGGCACGACGTTCCGTAATGGCTTGAACGACTTGCAGCTTCAGTCCCAATTGCGTTTGAGCTTGCTGCAGCACCTCAGTCTGCAACGTTGTGCGATCCTGTTCACTTGCACTCACAACAAAGGCCAGCAAACCGCGCACCGACCCGAGCTGGCCGCGATCGAAGACGAACTGCGCAGGCGCTGGCTTGCTTTCGGTGCTGCTTCGCAGCGCGAGCATGGGCTGCGTCAGAACGGCGTTGGCGCCCCATGCATAGACGGTGCTGATCGCTTGAAAGCGCAGACCTCGGCAGACTTTTGTCCACTCAGCGACACTGGAGGCGACTGGTGTTTCCAAGCCGGGTGTGCTGTGTTCCAGCAACCGCGCTGATTCTGCTGCGGCAGTGGCGAGAAGCACGGCGTCAAAGCGTCTGCCGGCGACGCTCCACAGACCACGCTCGAGTGAAACCAGGTCAACTCGCTGGCCCAACTGCAGGTCGGCCCCGTGCGAGCAAAGCCAGCGCGCAGCGGCTTCAGGGAAAAGTTCCGACAGACCGACTCTTGGCAGCAGCAGATTGGAATCGCCGGTTTCACCCAGCAAGGCGTCCTGCAGTACGCGCAGAAAGACCTGCGCGCTGGCACGCTCGACCGCCGTATTGAGTGCTGAAAGGCAAAGTGGCTCAATCAGTTCCGCCATCACAAGCGGACTCAGACCCCGGCACAACTGGCTGACGCTGAGATTGGCTTCACATCGAAAATGCCGTCGCTGCCAGTTGACGGTCTGTTGCAGCAAGGACCACTTGTCGGCGAGCCGCCAGCCGCGCGCGCTGACGATGCCTGCCAGTGCGTCCAGCGGTGCGGGCCAGCGCGGGAATTGCACACCACCAGCGTCACCGAAGCGCAGTGTCATCGGCAGGCGCAGCATGCTGTCTTGCTCACGCACACCGACCTGGTGGAGCAGACGCAGGGTCTCGCTGTAGGCTCCGATCAGGATGTGCTGGCCGTTGTCCAGTGTTACCGGGGAGCCGTCCGGCAAGTGGCCTGGAACCGACCGGGCACGGCCGCCCAATGTGCGTGAAGCCTCAAAGACGGCGACCCGGTGCCCGGCAGTGGTCGCTTCTACTGCAGCGGCCAAGCCGGCCCAGCCCGCGCCAATGATGGCGATCTTCATCAGACGCGGCCAAGAGCTTGCACTCTCCACGCCAGCCACATCTTGCGCAAAGGTGTGAGGCTGGTACGCTGGCGCAATACGCGGAACTTGTCGTGCTCAATTTCCCTGAGCAGGGCGCGATAGATCGCAGCCATCATCAAGCCGGGCTTCTGCGCTCGCCGGTCGGTCCGCGGCAACAGACCCAGTGCTTCGTCGTACAGCTCATGCGCCCGGCATGTCTGGAACTTCATCAGCTCGATGAAGCGATCGGATTCGCTGCGCTTGAGGATTTCATGGGCCTTGACGTCAAACTGTTGCAACTCGCTCATCGGCAGATAGATACGGCCGCGCAGCGCATCTTCGCCAACATCCCGGATGATGTTGGTGAGTTGCAAAGCCAGACCGAGTTTGTGGGCGTACAGCGTGGTCTGCTCTTGCGTCCTGCCGAATATGTTGGCTGCCACTTCGCCCACTACACCGGCAACCAGATGGCAATAGCGTTGCAGGCCCTGGTAGTCAAGATACCGGGTTTGATTCAAGTCCATCTGGCAACCCTCGATCACTGCCAGCAGATGGCGCTGTTCAATTTGGAAGTGGGGTGCCAGTGGCATGAGCGCCTGTAACACCGGGTGACTCGGTCGGCCATGAAATGCCTGTATTACTTCGGTCTGCCACCACGCGAGTTTGCTGCTGGCAACACCTGCATCAGCGGTTTCGTCCACCACATCGTCGACTTCACGGCAGAAAGCGTAAAAGGCAGTAATCGCTGCGCGGCGCTGTACCGGCAGAAAAAGGAAGGCGTAGTAAAAACTGCTGCCGGAGGCGGCGGCCCTTTTTTGAACGTATTCTTGTGGCGTCATGGTGTGCCCTGGTTGGAGAGTTTAATCAGGCGGGCGGCCCATGCGCCAGGCACGCCACAGCAGCAGAGGCAGATCCATCAGCCCAAGTTTCGGGCGTGCGCGCCAGCTTTCGTGATTGAGTGCTGCGATCTTGTCGAGGACGCGCAGGCCACCCTGCACCACCAGGCGCAGTTCCCACCCGGCACGCCCCGGAATTCGCAGCGCCAGCGGCGCGCCCTGCAGCATCAGCCCCCGGGCCTGCACGACGTACCGAGCAATCAAGCTGGATGCTGGCGCGCAGCTCCGATTTGCCCGAAGGTCCGCATCCGTGACTTCGTGTTGCTGCATCGCTTGCACGCTTGTGTACCAGCGATCTCGCGGCACGTCGACACTCAGATCCTGCCAGAAATTGATGAGTTGCAGCGCACTGCAGATCTGGTCGCTTTGGGATAGAGAGCGGGCATCTTCGATGCCATAGAGATGCAACAGCAGGCGGCCGATCGGGTTGGCAGAGCGCGTGCAGTAGTCCAGCAGTTGGGCATCCGTCTGATATCGGCTTGCCGTCGCGGTGAATCGCACATCCTGCTCAAAGGCATCGAGCAGTTGTTCAAACGGGGCGAGGGGCAAGGTGAAATCGCGCAGCACCGGCCCAAGCGCCCGGAAAACCCCTGCCCAGCGGCCGCTGTCAGGTGCTCCGCTAGCGACCGCACGCACATCATGCCGCAGGGCTTGCAGGCCAGTCAGCCGCTCATTCGTGGCAGTGTCGCCTTCGTCGGCGATGTCATCGGCCGTTCTTGCAAACCCGTAGATGGCCGCGATGGCCGGACGAAGGCGCGGCGGGCATAGCCAGGAGGCGACCGGGAAATTTTCGTAATGACCCATACCGACAATGTACGCTGAACCGGTTTTGCTGCCAACGCCAAGGGAAGGGTGCAGGGTAAAATGCCCGGCTGACCGATTTCTTGGGGGTGGTCTGAATGGACGACCCCTTTTGTTTTTTGCGCGGGTGGCGAAATTGGTAGACGCACCAGGTTTAGGTCCTGACGCTGGAGACAGCGTGGGGGTTCGAGTCCCCCCCCGCGCACCACTTGTAGGAGATTTGAAATGACTGTGACTGTTGAAACCCTTGAGAAACTCGAACGCAAGATGACCCTGACGCTGCCGCTTGGACAGGTTCAGACGGAAGTTCAAACCCGATTGAAAAAACTTGCCCGGACCGTCAAGATGGACGGGTTTCGTCCTGGCAAAGTACCAATGAACGTGGTTGCCCAACGTTACGGTTACTCGGTTCACTACGAGGTCATGAATGACAAAGTGGGCGAAGCGTTTGCCAATGCAGCCAACGAGGCGAAGCTGCGCGTTGCCGGGCAACCGCGCATCACCGAAAAGGAAACCTCACCAGAAGGTGAAATGGCGTTTGATGCCGTCTTTGAGGTTTATCCGGACGTCAAGATTGGAGATTTGAGTAGCGCCGAAGTGCAGAAGATTGCCAGCGAAGTGACCGACGCTGCGATTGACAAGACGCTTGACATCCTGCGCAAACAGCGCCGCACCTTTGCGCAGCGTGCGCAAGACGCGGCGGCTCAGCTTGGCGACCGCGTGACGGTTGATTTTGAGGGGAAGATCGATGGTGAAGCTTTTGCTGGTGGCAAGGCCGACGATTTCCAGTTCATCGTAGGTGACGGACAGATGCTCAAGGAGTTTGAAGACGCTACGGCTGGCATGAAGGCTGGAGAGAGCAAGACGTTCCAACTCGCATTCCCGGCTGATTACCATGGCAAGGATGTCGCGGGCAAGAACGCTGATTTCATGGTGACCTTGAAAAAGGTGGAAGCCGCTCATCTGCCGGAAATTGATGACGCGCTGGCGAAGTCGCTTGGCATTGCCGAGGCAACAGTGGAAGGCCTGCGCGCTGACGTGCGGAAGAATCTGGAGCGGGAAGTCAAATTCCGGCTGTTGGCCCGCAACAAGCAGGCCGTAATGGATGCGCTGGTGGGCAGAGCCGAACTTGACCTTCCCAAGGCCAGTGTGCAGGCGGAAGTCGGCCGCCTGATCGAAGGCGCCCGCGCCGATCTGAAGCAGCGTGGCATCAAGGACGCCGAGAAGACGCCGTTGCCCGACGACATCTTTCTGCCGCAGGCGGAGCGTCGGGTGCGGCTGGGTCTCGTGGTGGCTGAGTTGGTGCGTTCGCAAAACCTTCAGGCCAAGCCGGAGCAGATCAAGGCTCACATTGAAGAACTGGCCGCCAGCTACGAAAAGCCCGCCGAGGTTGTGCGCTGGTATTACGGCGACAACAATCGGCTGGCCGAGGTGGAAGCGATCGTGATCGAGAACAACGTGACGGAGTTTGTCCTGTCAAAGGCGGTTGTCGTCGACAAAAATATGTCTTTTGATGAGCTGATGGCGCAGAACTGACTTTCACGGCAGCATTTTTCGGTACAGTAGTGAATCTATCTGGAGATGTGATGAACGAGCGATTTGCGATGGAAACCCAAGGCTTGGGCATGGTGCCCATGGTGATTGAGCAATCGGGCCGTGGTGAGCGGTCCTATGACATTTACTCGCGCCTGCTCAAGGAGCGCGTTATTTTTCTGGTAGGGCCAGTCAATGACCACGTGGCCAATCTGGTGGTGGCGCAACTGCTGTTTCTGGAGAGCGAAAATCCGGACAAGGATATTTCTTTCTACATCAACTCGCCCGGTGGATCCGTCAGTGCCGGCATGGCGATTTTCGACACCATGAATTTCATCAAGCCAGAGGTGTCAACCTTGTGTACAGGCATGGCTGCCAGTATGGGCGCGTTTTTGTTGGCTGCTGGCGCAAAAGGCAAACGGTTTTCGCTTCCGAACTCGAAAGTCATGATTCACCAACCTTCTGGCGGCAGTCAGGGTCAGGCGACTGAAATCGAAATTCAGGCACGCGAGATTTTGAAGACGCGCGAGCAACTTAACAAAATTCTGGCCGAGCGTACCGGTCAGCCGCTGGAACGGATTGAGCGCGATACCGAGCGTGACTATTACATGTCGGCAGAGGAGTGCAAGGAGTATGGCTTGATCGACAAGGTCATCTCGAAACGGGCGTAGGTCTCATATGGCTGAAAAAAAAGGTTCTTCGGGGGAAAAAACCCTTTACTGCTCTTTTTGCGGCAAGAGCCAGCATGAGGTCAAAAAACTGATTGCCGGGCCCTCGGTGTGCATTTGTGATGAGTGCATTGATTTGT